>PMOH01000318.1:9732-13423 GCA_003161515.1 Deltaproteobacteria bacterium | reverse complement strand
AAGTTCATCTGATGCGCGATGTCCGGCGCAATCGCGCGCCGCAAAACCTGCGGCGTGTGCGTGAGGATCGCGCGGCCTTCCGCATCGTACGCAGCCTTCACGACATACGGCCGCACGATGTTTCCACCGTTCGCGATTGCCGCGTACGCCACCGCCAACTGGATCGGCGTCACCGCCACGCCCTGTCCGAAGCCGTGATTGGCGAGATCGATTTCCTTCCATCCCGCCGGCTTGTTCAGCAATCCGCCAGCTTCTCCCGGCAGATCAATTCCCGTGCGCGATCCGATTCCGAACGCGCGCAGCCCTTCGTAGTAACGCTGCGAGCCGAGCGTCAAGGCAATCTTCGACGCGCCGATGTTCGACGACACTTCGATTATCCCGCCGAGATTCAGCCATCCGTGAGGACTGTGATCATGAATCGTGTGCCGGTCGATCGTGAACTGCCCGTTCTCGCAAAAAAATTGTTTGTCAGTCGTGATCGCGTGATCCGCGAGCGCGATCGATCCGAGAATCCCCTTCATCGTCGAGCCCGGCTCGAACGCGTCCTCGACCGCGGGGTTGTGCAGACGGTCGTGAACGTTGGCGCCGTCGGCACTGACGTTCGCCATCGCCATCACTTCGCCGGTGAACGGATCGAGCACGATTACGCTGCCACGCTTGGCGCCGCTCGCTTTCACTTCCGCCGCCAACTCAGTCTCGGCGAGCGATTGGATCGACGAATCGATCGTCAGCTCGAGCTGCGCGCCCGGCTCCGGCGCCTTGAGCGCCATCGGGCTGTCGAAAATCGGATGCCCCTGCGCGTCGTGATCGAAGCTCAGCTCGACCGCCTCGCCGCGCGCAATCCTGTCGTATTGCAGTTCCAATCCGGAGAGCCCCTGGCCGTCCATCCCAGCCAACCCCACCACCGACGCGGCCAGGTTGCTCTCCGGATAAAACCGCTTGTATTCGCTAATCGTGCCGATGCCGTCGATTCCGAGTGCTTCCGCCGCCTGCGCCTTGTCCGGTGAAATCCGGCGCTCGAGCCAAACGAACGGCGCGGCGCTGTTCAGTTTCGATTCGAGCGAAATCGGCATCATCATCAGAAGTGCGGCCAGCTTGCCGCGCTCGGCCGGCGTGCTCGACTCGGTCACCTTCTTCGGCCGCGCATAAACCGATCGCGTCTCGGCCGACAGCGCCAGCGGCACGCCGTTGCGATCCACGATCGGACCACGCACCGCAGCAAGTTGGGTTTCCCCGGTATGCTCATGATGCGCAAGCGAGTTCAGATGCGGCCCGTACAACGCGACCAGCACCACCAGCCGAATCACAGCGAATCCGAACAATGCCGCCAGCGTGAGCGTGAGTGCTCCGATTCGAGCGCGCCGCTGCTTGAACGATGTATTCATGGGAGCATCACCACCTGCCCGCGGCCGGGCGGCGCGAGATGATACTGCGGCGCGAGTGCGCGCAGCCTCTCGTGCGAGCTGAGCTGCGCGGCAGTCAGGCGCAGTCCTCGATTTTCGTCCTGCAGCTTTGCGATTTCCTCGTGCAGCGCGGAAAGCCGATAACCTTCCGTCGTCATTTGCAGGCGAGTCATCAGCGTTGCGAATCCCACGATGGCGATAAGCGCGCCCAGTATCGCCGGCATGACCTTCGACGGCCGCCGCGTCGGTTTCACGCGCGGGCTCATCGTACACTCCGTTCGATGCATCGGACTTTCGCGCTGCGTGCGCGCGGGTTGCGCGACGTCTCAGCCGACGACGGCTTGATCACCTTGCGCGCGATCGCCGTGTAATCTTCAGTATGCGCCAGCTCACGAAAACGCTCTTTGACCGGACGATCTTCGAGCGAGTGATACGAGATCACGAGCATCCGCCCGCCCGGATTCAGCAGCGCGGGACCGTCGCGCAGCAGCGCCGCGAGACTTTCCATCTCGTGATTCACCGCGATTCGCAGCGCCTGGAAGGTGCGCGTCGCCGGATGCGCTCCTCCGCGCCGATGCGCTCCGAGAGCCCGTTCCACGATTCCGCGCAATTCGCCGGTCGTTTCGATCGGACCACGCCGGCGCGCTTCGACGATCATCCGCGCAATCCGCCGCGAGCCGCGCTCCTCGCCGTAGGTATAGATGATGCGCGCAATCTCTTCGGCGCTCTCTTCATTGACAATGTCTTTGGCTTGCAGCGTTTGCCGATCGTCCATCCGCATGTCGAGTGGACCGTCGAGCCGAAATGAAAACCCACGCTGCGGATCGTCGAGCGCGTAACTGCTCATGCCGAGGTCGGCGAGGATCGCGTCGGCGCCGTCGAAGTGATGCTGCTTCATCACGGCCGCAACTTCGCCGAAGTCAGCGCGCTCGAGCACCACCCGATCGCCGAACTCCCCCAGCCGGTCGCGCGCGACGGCGATCGCCGCCGCGTCGCGATCCAGCCCGAGCATCCGCGCCGTACTGGCGCGTAGCATCGCCTCCGCATGCCCACCCGTCCCAACTGTCACGTCGACGAACGCGAGCGGACCGTGTGCGGACAGCAGCCCGCACACCTCCTCCACCATCACCGGCACATGCCTCCGGTCCGCTGCGTCGTCTTCGTATCTCACTGCCAGATTCATCGCCGCCCGTTACAGTCCCAGCTTCGTGAAAAATTCCGGATCGTTTATTTTTTCCTCGGCGGCTTTCAAAACCTTCTCGAGGATCTTCCGGTCCCAAAGTTGAAAGTGATCCTGCATCGCCGAAAACGTCACCTCGCGATCGAGATGAGCGAACTTGAGCAGGTTGGTCGGAATCAGAATGCGTCCCTGCTTATCGACCGGCACCTCATGGGCGCCGCCGATGAAGAAAGTCTGGAACGCCTGCACTCGCGGATCGAATCGCGGCTTGGTACTCAGAGTCGCGTTGAGCGTGTCCCACTGACTCGGCGGATACAGCGCCAGGCAATGCTCTCCGTTGTAGGGAAAATTAGTGATATAAAGACGATCGTGATTTTCGCGCTGCAAAATTTCGCGAAAACGGGCCGGGATACTCACCCGACCTTTTTCATCGATCGCATGGTCGAACCGACCACTAAACACCTTGATCCCTCCCCAGCGACCCACAACATCCCACTCTTTCCCACCAAGGTCAAGTAAATCGCGCGTCACGAGATGTAATAAACTGACTATTGGCGCGAATAGTCAGTAGCGAAAGAAAAACGAAACTAGGATTTGCTCTGGCTATTGCGCGCGATGCTAGTCTGGTCGAAGCAATCGAGCATTCGGGCTGCCTGAGCCCTCACCAACGAAAACATCAGCTTGACAGCGACGCCTTTCATTGGCGAAACTCGCGCCGATTCAGTCGTCGCTCCACTTCAACTGGAAAATGGATTGCTTCAGCTCATCGGGGCAGAGAGAGGATAGATGAAGACGCGAAATTCATGGCTGCGAAGCGCCGCAGTCGTCGCAGCAGGCCTGGTAATGACGGTGCTCGTCGTCAGCCCCGCCGCTTATTCGAAAGGAAAAAAGAAAAAGGCCGCGGTTGAACCGACCGCCACGTTGACGCCGACAGCCACGCCGACTCCGGAAGTTCATATGTGGAATTTCGATTCGGACAAAGCCGGCGAAGTGCCCGCTGGATGGAAGGCGGTCGAAGGCGATTGGCAGGTGATTCCCGATCCCAGCGCGCCCAGCAAGCCCAATACCTTCGGCTTGCCTGCCGGCCGTCTGCTCAAGTCGCTGACGA
>PMOH01000318.1:9385-9723 GCA_003161515.1 Deltaproteobacteria bacterium | reverse complement strand
TTCGATTGTTCGGGAGGCCTCATCTTCCGCTACGTTGATGACAAAAATTTCTACCTGCTTTCCGCCGGATGCCCGAGCGATTACTTCGCGCTCTCGCGCATGACCAATGGGCAGCTGGTCGGCTTGAAGCAGAGCGTCGTCCCCACCGACAAGGACACGTGGTACCGGCTGAAAGTCACTGCGCAGGGTGGACACTTCAGTTGTTACGATGACGACAAAATGATTTTTGATTTCGACGACAGCAAAATTGCCAAGGGCAAAGTTGGAGTGTGGGCGCGCGACGATTCGCAGGCGCAATTCGATGATGTAAAAGTCACCGTGCTTGCTCCGGGCGAGAA
>PMOH01000318.1:0-9356 GCA_003161515.1 Deltaproteobacteria bacterium | reverse complement strand
GAGTTGACGTTAGCATCGAGCCGCTGCGCGGCCTTCCTCTTATATTGGAAGTCGTTGGCGGAGTTGGCCGGACGCTCGGCCTGACGCTGTTGTGGGGTCTCGAGATCGTCCGCGATTCCTACTTCCGCCAGTTGGATCGTCTCAACGTGCGCCCGCGCCACAAGCGTGCAAGCGCGTTTCCCCCAGGCCAACCGAAGAAACAGCGCACCACCCCCGCGCGCTAGCCGTTCCTCCGATCTTCCTCGAGTACCTGCGCGAGGTACCGCGCTAGTTTGTCGTCGAGCACTCGGACCAGCGCGTCGGTCTGCGCGGCCTGAGTAATTTTCAAAAATCCTTCGAGGCGATGTTCCTTGTCGTGATTACGGATCAGGCGCGCGATCATGCTCTGCGACAACGCCGCCAGTTTGAGGTCGAGTGCGCGGCGAATCGCCTCCATCGCATCGTCGAGTTCCGCTTGTGGCGATACTGCCCCGAGCTGAAACCCGCAGCTTGAACATCGCGGCATTGTCTCGGGCGCGATCGCATCGGCCAGTTCGCATCGCACGACTCGTGCGCTCAAGTCGGCGATCCGCGCGCCAAGATACGCTCCTTCGGGCCGTCCCAGCGCGGCGATCGCGTTCAAGCGCGCGAGCGCGTCGAAGTATCGTCGCGCGTCGTTCACCGCCAACTCGAGCCGCTCCATCTTCTGAATCCATCGCGCATGCGCGCTCAAGTAGCACTGCACGTAGGTCCATTTGAATTTCTGAAACCGCGCCTCCAACGCATCGAGGCTGCGCGGCGGACCCGTCAGGATTCGCGGGCCGAGCTCAACCCGCAACAGTTCGCACTCGGTCTCCAGCGAAACGATCGCCGATTGTTGCCAGACACTTTCCCTGGCGCCAAATTCGTCGGGCGTGGCGCGCAGTCCAGTCGCGGCCAGATACTCGCGCATCCCGCGCATTCGCGGGATCGATTCGGCGGCCGCCGCCAACAGTTCGTAGGCGCCGGCGACCTGGATTGCCGACTCGAGATAAGATCGATCCGCCGCCGCCTCGAGCATCGCGGCCGCGCCCGATTCCGCCAGCGCGATATACTCTGCGATCGCCTCGCTGTTCGCCGCGGGCAGATCGAGATTCGCCTCTCTCAGCGCAAGGGTAAGCACTTCGCGGGTGCGCACTGCTCCTTCGACCGCCAGCGCCATCGAGGCGTCGAGTCGATTGAGGCGCGCGTCGAGACTCTCGCGGTCGCGCGCGATCGTGAGGCGCGGATCGAAGCCGCGCGCGAGCACGAGCGCCGAATTGAACGCAGCGAGTTCCGGCGCACCGGCGGCGGCCGGATCGAACCGGGCAGCATCGGTCTCGAGCCGAATCACGCCGCCAGTGGAGGTCTCCAATCGATGCAACAGGTCGCGCACGGCCGGAGTCGTTCTTATATTTCCGTTCGCGCTGGACGCGAATATCGGCAACAGCGATTTCAGTTGTTCGATTGGCAGCGCCGCGGTCTCGCCGCAGACGTTCTCGACGATCAGCGAATCGACGATTTCGCGAGCGAGATCCTTTTCGTACGCGTCGAGACCGGCGATCGTGTCGCGCGCAATCTTCCATGCGGCTCGTCCCGCTTCCGGCATGAGAACTTTAAGGAGCTTGGCGATCTCCGCGTTCATCGTGAGGTCGGGCGGATAGATCAGCCGCGCCGGCAGTTGGTCGCCGGCGCTGTCGAAGGTTGACGACGCCAATACTTCCCGCGCCAGCCGCGACAGAGGCACAATCGCCAAGCGCTCGGCGTTCGCGCGATCCGCAATCGGACGGCTGGCGATTGTTCGAAGTGCCTTGAGTGCCGCGGGATGGAACGGGAAGATCGCGTCGGGCGCCAGGCCAGCGGTGTCGATTCCCGCGTACGCATGATGAGCGTCGAGTTCGGCGTCCTCGACCAGGCGCCGCGCGCGCCGCACTGCGATAATTGTTTCCTCGTTCGGATCATGCGGTGCGACCAACAGCGGACGCGTCGCATCCGGCGCCGGCGCGCGATTAGCCGCGATCACGGTGAACTTTACTTGTTGGAATGCGGCGGCGACCTGGGCCAGCATCGCGAAAAAATCCGACGCCGCTTCGCAATGCGACGTTCCAAAATCGATCGCGACCGTCACCGCCGTGATTCCGGTGCGCCGCGCGGTTTCCAACGCGACATTCAGCGCGGCCGCGCCGCGCATTTGGCGGAACAGATCATTCGAGCGCTGATCGCCGCCTATTTGTTCCGCCAGCACACTCAGCAGAAACAGTTCGATTTCGATGCCCGTGATTCGTCCGGCCAGCTCGAGCCCGCAGACCAACCGCCGTGCGTTTTGTGCGTCGAGCGCGCCCGCCCGCCGCTGCAGCGCGATTACGTAATCAAGGAAATGCGTCTTGCCGCATCCTGGCGGCCCGCCGATCCAGAAAACTCCGCCTTGCGGGCCTTCGAGATGCTGATTGAGAAGTTGCCACGAGCGTTCGGCGGCGCGGGTGAAGACGTAGCTGGCGACGGTCGAGACGCGCGGCGAGGTCTGCAGCTCGAGTCGTTCAGGTGCGGGCGGCTCGAGTTCGAACCAGCGCCGCGTTTGACGGCCTTCTAACTTCCCCCGCTCCATCAGGGAGAGACTATCGCAGTAGTTGGCATCAAAATGTCAGGTTAGTGCATCAAAATGTGGAGTTTTTGTTATTGAGGGAACGATTCCTGGCGGATGATTGTGCGGGATATCGGGAACTTAACCCCGGAATTTTGAATGTCGTGGTTGATGAGGGACAACCTAACCCCTAACCCCTTCCCGAGCGGGAAGGGGAACCGGATTGTTTGGAGTAACCTCTTCCCGAGCGGGAAGGGGGACCGGATTTAGAAGGAGTGGGAAGCGGGACAACATTTTGATGTTCCCTTGGCGTGAATCTCAGTCGATGCGGATCATTTTGTGCTTGATTGCGTAGCGGACTATTGCCGCGGTTGAGCGGAGCTCGAGCTTCTGCTTGAGGTTGTCGCGATGCACCTGCGCGGTCTTCACGCTGATGCCGAGACGGTTGGCGACTTCCTTGGTGGTCGCGCCCTCGCCTATCAGCTTGAGCACTTCGCGCTCGCGCCGGGTCGGAGTCGCAGCGTGCGAGGCCTTGGGCGACGATCCATTGCGCAGCTGCGCGAGCACGATCGGTGCGATCGTGGGGCTCAGGTACTGACGCCCCGAATGAACCGCACGCACCGCGCTCAGCAGTTCCGCCGCCGCATCGGTTTTGACGACGTAGCCGGCGGCCTTCGCTTCGCCGAGCGCCTCGAGCACGTATTCCTCGTCCTCGTACTGACTTAGCATCAGGACTTTGGACAGTGGCGCTTCCTTGGCGATTCGACGCGCCGCAGCAAGTCCACCGATTCCAGGCATCCCGATGTCCATCACCACGACCTGCGGTTTCAAGCGCGCGGCAATCGCGACGGCCTGCTCGCCATCCGCTGCTTCCGCGACTACCTCGCATTCGGTCGCAAGCAACGATCTGAGGGCTTCGCGCAGAATCCGATGGTCATCGGCGAGCAGCACGCGAATCCGTCCGTGATCTTCCATCAGGCCGGCTCCGGAATTTCTGCGACAACCGTCGTTCGTCCCGTGCGCGAGTCCACTGTCAACGTTCCGCCCATCAACTCGAGCCGCTCCCGCATCCCGGTCAAGCCAATACCTTCCCCCTGACCGGTGCCGATACCGCGGCCGTCGTCGCGCACCGAGACGCGCGCGGTCGCGTCGCCGCTTTCGATTGTGATTTGCACGCTTTTCGCACGCGCATGACGAATCACGTTGGAAAGCGCCTCGCGGACGACCTGGAAACAGAGTTGCTGCACCGGGCGCGAGATCTTTTCAGCGGCGCCGCCTTGAATCAGGTGAACGAACTTCGCTTTCACGCCCGCGCGATTCAGGCGTCCGAACTCGCGCTCGATTGCTTCGTCGAGGGAACTGTTTCCGAGAGTGGGCGGACGAAGCTCGCGCGTCTTGCGGCGCAACTCGCCCTCGACCTGCGCGAAGATCGAGCGGGCCGCTTCGACTGGGCCGTCGATCGCGATTTTCGCTGCCGCCAGCAACTGCGCCTGGTCGTCGTGCAGGTCGCGAGCGATGCGGGCGCGTTCCTCGTCGATCGCGGAAAACATTCTGAGCGCAAGCTGGCGCACCAGCCGGTTGCGCCGCGCCGCCTCCCGCTCCAGCATCCAGGTGGTTGCGAATGGAGTCAGCCGCGCGACGATCGCCTCTGCCCGGGCCGCCGATGCGTTCGCGTCGCGCGACGCGAGCGCAATCGCGCCACTGCCGAACGGGATACAAACGTACGAGCCGGCGAACATCCGGTCCTCGATATATGGCTTGACGCGATCGGCGATCGCATCGCAATCAGACCAGTGCCCGATTACGATATGGCGCCGGAAACTCTCCGAGAGCACGCTGCCCTCTTCCGGATTGAAGTCGATAGGGACGGTGAAAGAAGAGGCAGCCAGCGTCAACTCGGCGCCGTCGGCTATTGCGACCATCCACTGATCGAAGCCGGCGCCACTGGCGACGATTTCGCCGAAGCGCGCGAAGCGCTCGGCCGGCTGCGCGCGCAGCGCCTGCGCCGCGGCGTCGTCCAGATAGTTGGTCGTCGCGCGCTCTTGCACGAGCGCGCGCCTTGCGCCGACCGCCTGACGGCCGCTCTCAATCCCGTGCGTGCGCCAGAAATTTAGCGACGCGCGCGCCGACGACAGCGCGATTTCACCGAAGACGCTGCGCGCTATGAGTTCCATCGATGCGTCAAGTTCGCTTCGGGCGCGATCCGCCGGCGCCACTATCGCGATTCGTACCGCATTGTCGCCGTTGGTAAACGCCGACGCGGCGAGCTGCTGTCCTTCGCCGATTTTTTTGACGCTTGCGATCGCTGCGATGTCTTTGGCGCTCAACGTGAGCCTGTCAATTGAGTCGATCGCGCTCGCATCGCGCGTGCGGCTGGTTCCGCGTGCCGCGATCGTATCGTTGAGGCGATTTTCGAGTGCGATCAGAACTGCGTCCAGCGACGCGTCCAATCGCGAGTCGCCGCACGGCGCCCGCACCACTACGTCGGCGCTCGCGCCGCCCGATCGAAATGCGATCGCGCACCGTTCGGCCGCGATCGAAGCAACGCCGAGCTCGGCGATAGCGGAAATCCTGTCGTCGAAAGATGATTGACGCGCGGCAATCGGCAATCGATCGCGAGGCTTGAGTGCGTTTCTCAAAAATTCCTCCGCATCAAGGATGACAGAGGAACCGTCGGGTTCTAAGGGAACGCGACTTGATGCAACGCGCATCGGGTCACGCAGAGAACACTTTGTGTGGACAGAACGGAACAATCGCCTGCGCGGCGGGCGGCAGGGGTGACCCCTGCACCCAGTATGAAGCGCAAAGTTGCGCGCGGCGCGCTACTTTGCTCTCAGGGGGCGGCGGCGGGATGCGAGCGAAAGGTGTGATGTCCGGCTTTCATCCATCAGGGTGCGCGCAGCGCATGAGAACTAACCCCTTCCCGAGCGGGAAGGGGAACCAGAGGGGAGGAGGGTCGCGTCATCGAACGATTGCGTGGAGGGACGATAACGTCCCTCCACGGCAGGAGATTCAGTTTACGGAATCAGGTTCCAGAATCCGTCGCACAGATGCTCGGTGTTGAAGGTGGATTCGGTGGTCGGAGTCGGCGGAACGAGCGATTGGAAAATGTCACTGGTCGGATTGTAGAGCGACCACGTCGGCAAAGAGCCGCCGTTGGGATTGCCGCTGACCGCAAAATTTGTCCAGTAGCCGACCATCGCATTCGACAGTTGCAGCTCAGAGGGAGTGAGCTCGAAGAAGTAACCCACGTCGAACAGGAACTGAAGTTCCGCACTGTGGAACGCGCCAAGCGGGAAGCTGAAAGGCTGCGGCTGCGGCGGCGCTAACTCGTCGTTGAATTCATACGTGTAGGTGTTTGTGAAATTCGAGAGCAGCGCGTCGCCGTTGCGCGCCGAGCAAGCGAAGATGCCGTCGGTGCCGGACGCGGTAAGCACTTGGCCGCCTGGCGGCGCATATGGATAGACTAATTCAACAAGCGGCCCGAGCGCTGGGCCGTACAGCCCGTTGGGCCCGGCGGTGGCGGCATCGTATTCAGCCTCGGTCAGGATTGGATTGCCAGTGGCGTCGTACTGCTCGGCGACGAAGAGGGCCCATTCGTCATGATTGGTGCCCGCTATCACCGGGACGCGGTTGAAATTACCGCTCGCAAAGGCCTGGGCGGGTGTCTCTGTAAGCAGCGTACCATCGACGAAGGCGTACAAGGTCCCCGGTTGGACGCCGACCAATGCGGTGTTCGAAACCGCACGCAGGCAGGCTGCGGTAGAGCATCCGAACCCGCTCGCGACCGAATTGCCGCTGGGGACGAGACCGCTGGTCGTTTCGCCAACAGACAGCGGCACGATCGACTGAATGAAGGTGTCGAACATCAGATACGAGCCGCTTTCAGAAATCGCGTGCGAGAACAGCCCGGCCGCAGTGGGCGACGCGAGGTTGCAATAGACACTGTGGCCGCCGGCGGATTCGCCGAAGATCGTGACGTTGCCCGGGTCACCGCCGAACGCCGCGATGTTGTTCTGCACCCATTGCATCGCGAACTGCTGATCCATCAGACCGTAATTGCCGGCATCATGACCTTCCGAGTCGAGCGCGGTCTGCGCGAAGAAGCCCAGGTAGCCCAGACGGTAGTTGATGGTCACGACGATCACGTTGCCCGTTCGGAGCAGCGGAGTCGGGTCATAGTCGGAGCCGGCGCCGCTGGTCAGCCCGCCACCGTGAATCCAGAACATCACGGGCATCGCGCCGCCGTGCTTGTCGTCGTTCTTCTTGAAGTTGGGCACATAGATATTCAGGAACAGACAGTTCTCGGTGCCGCGGCCGCCCTGGGTGCACACGCTGCCGAACGACGACGCGTCGAGCAGGCCGTGAAAGTAGCCGTACGGCTGCGGAGGCATCCAGCGCAGGTGGCCGACCGGCGGCGCGGCGAACGGGATTCCGAGGAACTCGGTGACGTTCCCTTTGACGATGCCCTTGAGGGGCCCGCTGGTTGTCACGATGGCGGGAGTCTTGTTCCTGCCATCGCCATCGCCATCGCCATTTCCATTGCCATTGCCATCGCCATTGCCATGGCCGTTGCCGTGATCCGACCGGTGAGCGCGTGTCGTCAAGTCATACAATGATCCATGGGAGGCGCCGGCAACGGAGACGGTGCCAAGGGTCATCGCGCAAGCGGCAACGATCGCGATCATGAATTGTTGAATAGGGCCGGCGTGGATAGCGCGCCGGAAGCGGACGATGCGTGCGTACATAGAAATTCCTCCACCGCTTGAACTCGCCCACGAACGCGCGGCGAGCTTAGGCGTGCTGCTGGTTAT
Source organism: Deltaproteobacteria bacterium (assembly GCA_003161515.1). Lineage (GTDB taxonomy): Bacteria > Desulfobacterota > Binatia > Binatales > Binataceae > Binatus. The sequence continues at coordinate 1,964 of PMOH01000318.1, read as the reverse complement.
GTCGGAAGCGTTGCGGTCCCCGAACCGCCAGAACGTGTGGGCGTAGCAAAAAGTGACCCCCGGAGACGGCTACTACTCGAATCCGACTACTAGTAGGGCCATCGCTGAGAAGTCAAGTCAGGATTTACTATTTTGAAGTTGTGCCTAACGCGCGCTAGGGTGCTTTCTGTCAGGGATGCCCCGAATCCGACGGCTTCGATAGTTCGTCGCCGAGCGCCTTCATCTCGGCGCCGAAACTGGTCCAGTCGCCGGCGCGGATCGCGTCCAGCGCGCGATTGTAATGCAGCGCGGCGCTCGCCATGTCAGCCTTCCCGGCGCCGATGCTACCGCCTTGCGCGATCGACTGCGGCACCGGCTCGGTCGCGATCGCCTTGGCAATCGTCGGCGCGGGCGGCGCACCATTCTCGAACAGTGCCGTCATCGTCAGGTCGAGCGTGTCGCCCATCACGACGCGGTCGCTGTACGACGCGACCACGCGTTGCAACTCCGGCAACTGGCCGTTCTCGGCGCGGATGAACAGCGGCTCGACGTAGAGCAGCGAGTCCTGGATGGGGATCACGAGCAGGTTGCCGAGCAGGACCTTCGAGCCCATCTGGTTCCACAGCGAAAGTTGCCGCGAGATTTCGGGATTCTGNNGCGCCGTCGCAGCGCGCCGCCATCCACGCGATCATGTTGTCGCGTCCCGACGGCGTCATCGGCAGCATCAGCATGTATTCCGCCTTCGTCTCGCCCGGCAACCGCATGATCACGTAGTACGGCGTCATCGCGACCGTCTGGCCGGCGTAGTTTTCGCGCGGAAATCCCCACAGGTCCTCGCGGTTATAAAAGACCTGCGGATCGGTCATGTGATAGGTGCGGAAAGTGTCAGCCTGGATCAGAAAAAAATCTTCCGGGTAGCGGATGTGTGCGCGCAGTTCCGCGGGCATCGCCGACATCGGCTTGAACATCGCGGGGAACACGCGCTGCCAGGTTTTTATGATCGGGTCTTCGGGATCCGACACGTAAAAATCGGTGTCGCCAGTGTACGCATCGACGACGACTTTGACCGAATTGCGGATGTAGTTGATGTTGTCGGCGTTGCGCTGCGAGTAGGGGTAATGATCGCTGGTGGTGTAGCAGTCGAGGATCCAGACCATGCGCCCGTTGAGAATCACGGCGTAAGGATCCTGGTCGAGATTCAGGAACGGCGCGATGTACGCGATGCGGCTCGCGATGTTGCGCCGGATCATGATTTTGCTCTTGTCGACGATATTCTCGGTGACCAGCAGGTTGATGTCGCGGAAGAAGATGCTGAACAGCAGCCGGCGAAAAAATCCTGACACCGGCACGCCGCCCGATCCCGCATAGTAGGAAAAGACGTTGTCGGCGCCCTTGGGATAGTCGAACTCGGGCGTCGCCGAATCGACGACGGCATAATTGTCGCGCGCCTCGCCAAAATAGAGCGCCGGCTGATCAACCTTGAGCCCCACGTCCGAGACCGCTGGAATATCTTTTATGTAGAAGACCGGCAGCCCTTCGGTGTCCTTCTTGTTGACCGGGCTCATCGCGAGTCCCGCGCCGTGGGTGAACTTCAGATGCTGATTGACCCAGGTCTGCGCGGTGTCGGGCAGCGCGTCGATATTCATCTCGCGCGGCGACAGCATGACCTCGGTGTACTTGCCTTCGATCCAGTAGCGGTCGATATCGACGTCGCGAAAATCGTAATAGGTGCGGATTTCCTGCAACTGCCGGTAGGTGTCGATCAGCGGGCGCGGGTCCCACAGCCGGATATTCTTGACCGTCGCCTCGTCCTGCGCGAGCGCCGCGGGCGTGAGCGTGCCCTGCCCCGCGAACGGCTTCACGTCAACCGTGTCGAGCTTGTATGCGTGCCGGGTCGCCGCGATATTGCGCTCGAGGTACGGTTTCTCGACCCGCAGCTCGTCGGGCTTGACCCACAGCCGCTCGATCACCGGCTGAATAAAATT
>PMOH01000426.1 GCA_003161515.1 Deltaproteobacteria bacterium | reverse complement strand
ATGCGCTCTTCGGCGTAGCGATAATTTTGGATGTAAATGACGCTCTGGCGGACGCTGTAAACGCCCTCGAGAGTTCGCCTGTCGTAAAGTGCCATTCGCAACTCCTCGATAATAACCGCGCCGCGTCAGCGAGTCGCGGTGGCAGTACTCGCTCCATTGGCGGACCCGAAAAAACGCCCTTCGACTATCGCCGCAATTTCGCGCCAGTAAGTTTCCTTGTCGGTGCCCTTGAGATTGTTCGCGCCCATCGCCCATCCCGCGCACAGCATATGAATCGCATGCACCGCGCTGCGCGCATCCTCGAAATGAATCACGCCGGTACGACGCCCGCGTTCGATGATCTCGGCAACCGCGCCCAGGTAGTCGGCGCCAATCTTTTTCATCGCGGCACGATACTGCGGACGGCGTTCGAGGTAGCGCGCCTCATGATGGAGCACGTTGAAGGCTTCGCGATAACGATCGATCACGTCGAGGATCGCGCGCATCACTTCGATCAGCTCGCGCCGCGGGTCGCCTACGTTGCGCTCGCGAATCGCCGGCAGCATCTCGACCAACTCCCCGACCATCGACTCGCCGATCAGCGGAATAATCTCATCCTTGCTGTCGAGATAAAGATAAATCGATCCGGCCGCGACCCCAGCCTCGAGCGCCAGCTCCTTCACCGACGCCTCATGAAAAGATTTCCGCGCCAGCACCCGGCAAGCCGCCAGAAAAATCTGCCGCCGCCGCGCTTTGACGAGCTTGTCGTCCTGCGGCTGTGTGCGTATGGCTTCAGCAACTCGTGGCATTGATATGGACCGACCCTGGATAAACAAAAATCTACTGAATGAACGTTCATTTGTAAAGAGGCTTAATCGCCTGCGCGGCGGGCGGCAGGGGTGACCCCTGCACCCAGTATCAAGCGCAAAGTTGCGCGCAGCGCGCTACTTTGCTCTCTGGCTCGATAGCGGAACCTCTGAGCAAAATGGCGTCCTCGCCATTTTGCGATTTTCTTCTCACTAAGGTGCAGGGTTTAACCCTGCCCAGGGAAGCGTGAAACCCAGGAGGGGTTTCACATCAGATAAAGTTCCCCCGTTCCACCTCCGCAGTTTCCGCCCGCCGCATCCTTATATATGCTCACCGACATGCCCGAGACTTTTCAGAAGGAAAGCTCCCTCGATCGATTCTTCAACCGCGCGATGGGCCAGGCGCTCAAGCTTGGATTCGCACCCGGCTACATGCGCTTGCTCGAGGTCCGCGGCCGAAAATCCGGCAAGACCTTCACCACTCCCGTCAATATTCTCGATTTCCAGGGCAAGCGATGGATAGTTGCTGCGCGAGGCGAGACGGCATGGGCTCGCAACGCGCGCGCCGCCGGACACATCACGTTGCGCCGAGGGTCACGGGCTGAATCCCTGATGGTGCGTGAGCTTACCGACGCCGACAAGCCCGAGATTATCAAAGCCTTCCTCGATCGTTTCAAATCGCAGGTTCAACGCTTCTTCGACGTGCCCGCCGGATCGCCGCCCGACGCGTTTCGCGCGACCGCATCGCGCACCCCGGTGTTCGAGCTGATCGCCGGATCGTAGGCCTCGCGAAACTTTATTTGTGGATGCTCCCGCGCCGTCACCGAGTCCGCTTCCGAATGAAGAGCAGGTAGCTGCAAGGTCCGCCGCGCGCGAGCGCGCGACCATCATCGCGTTGCTCGCGATGCTCTTCTACCAGGGCTTCGCCGTCTCGATTGTCGCGGTCGCATCGCCGTGGATCGGAACCAGCTTTCATCTCGACGGCGCAGGCATCGCCCGCCTCTTCGCGTGGATCTCGCTGTCGGCGCTGGGCGCGCTCGCGCTTTCCCGCATGATCGATCGCTACGGCCGCCGCCGCATGATTCTGTGGTGCATGGCCGCGATTCCCATTTGCAGCATCGGCGCCGCCGTCTCGATCAGTCTGATTTGGTTCACCGCGTTTCAAATCGGGCTCTACGCAGTCGTCGGCGCCGCGGGCTCCGGATGCGTCGTGATGCTCTCCGAGGAACTTCCCATCGCACGTCGCGCACGCGGCCAGAGCTTCGGCGGCCTAGCGGGCGCCGTCGGAGCCGGACTCTGCGTCTTCCTGATGCCGATCTTCGATGCGTACGCGTGGTCGTGGCGATGGATGTTCGTGATCTCCGCGTTGGGCATCGCGATGCTCCCCGCGATGGCGCGGTTGCTGCCCGAGAGCGAGCGATGGGAGCGCTCGGACGCGTCGGGAATCACCGAGCGGACGCATTTCTATGACGTCTTTCAGCCGCTCTACCGCAAGCGCTCGATCACGATGATCGTATGCGCGCTGGCCGCCGCAATCTCGACCACCGCCGCCAACGCATTCGGCTACTACCACGCAGTCTCGGTCGTCGGCCTGTCGGCGGCTGCGACCAGCACCATGACCATCGCCGCCGGCGGAATCGGATTGCTAGGCTTTCCAATCGGCGCTTGGAGCGCGGAGCGCTTCGGCCGCGTGCCGACGGTAGTCACGTTCGGAATTTTCATCACCTTCGGACACCTATGGTTCTACTGGGGGCCTCCAACGCATTTCGCCTGGCCGTTGCTATGGCTATCGACCGGCTACTTCTGGTTCAACCTATGCGACAACGGCGGCACCGTCGCCAGCAATGCCGCGGCCACCGAACTATTCCCAACTCCACTCCGCGGCACGATGATAGGATGGTTCGCCCTGGTAAGCGCAATCGGCGCAGTAATCTCGAACGCTGCCGTCGCAGTCCTAGCAAACAAAATGGGCGGCCTATCAATAGTAGTAGGCGCCTTATCAATAGTAGGAATCCCCGCCGCCATCCTATTCGGCCTAATGATAGACGAAACCCGCGGCCTATCATTAGAAACCGCCGCCAAAGAAGCCCAATTCACATCAGAGAACTAACCCACTTCTTATTTTGTCCCCTCCCCGCTCGGGAAGCGGTTACTCCCAACAATCCGGTTCCCCTTCCCACTATGGGAAGGGGTTAGGGGTTAGGTTCCTCTGCTTGAGGGCTCTCCTCATTGTCATTCAGAGCCGGCGCGCCGAAGGCCAAATCACGTAATTGAATGTGAAACCCGCGATAGGTTTCACCCTTCCTTCGGCAGGGGTGACCCCTGCACCCGGTGAAAAGTGAAAAAGTGAAAAAGCGAAAAGTACAAATCGCAAAATGGCAAGGACGCCCTCTGGTTCCCTCCCACGTTCGTGGGGGGAGGGTTAGGGTGGGGGACCTTTGCGGCGCGACTGTCTGATGCGCCGCATATTCAGAATCCGGAACGTCGCCTTCTTTCTTGTGTCATCCCGAGCGAAGCCGAGGGACCCCGGATCTTTCTCGACGCCAGCCGACCCACCCGCAACCACGGCTCAACCGCGGTGTCTGACGCTTGAGCGTCATCCCAGTGTTTTGTGTCATTCAGAGCGAAGCGAAGAATCCCGACTCCGATCCTTTTCCGCGTCCGGGTCCCCTTCCCGCGCGGGAAGGGGTTAGGGGTTAGGTTCCTAGCTTCAGTCGCCCTTCTTATTGTCATTTAAGCCGCCGCAGCGAAGAATCCCGACTCCTTCTTTCAGCGCTCGCTCTAAAGAAGAGGATCAAAAGTAAGGACAGTTCCTTATACAACGCTATTTGTGTCGCGCGCGATCAAGATTCGCGGCCTGATCCAGAACTTAGGTGGTGGAAGGCAGCAGCCCGGCGCCGTGTGTCACGCCGGAGGCCATCCGTGACCGGAGATCTAGGCCATAAATGCACTGCAAGGCATTTTATCAGCGCCTTCACCGACAAGCCCGCTTCTTTTGGCGACGTATCGTTTCACTTGGACCCCATGCTCCATTTTGCGGGCTTGAGCCAGATCATAAGCAAGCTGCATTCGCATCAGGTGTTCCAGCTTCGGGCCGAACGCCTTCTCGACCCTCAAGCCCATCTCGCTCGTAAGCGCCGCTTTCCCATTCAACAGGCTCGATAGCGCCTGCCGCCCGACCCCGAGGACCCTGGCGGCCTCGGTCACCGTCAGTCCGAGAGGCTCGATCACCTCGCGGCGCATTAAACCGCCAACATGCGGCGGATTCTTCATCGTCATAGTCTTCGTGTTTTGTTCTCCTGAACTATCGACGTTTCACGTGAAACATTCTGAGCTGAAAGACTAATAATAACAGGGGTTTGCGAATATCGAGTCCACGTTTCACGCGCAATTTGAGTGACTCGTTGTCGGCGGCCGACTCAACTTATTGTCAGCGGCGTCTCGGCGAATTCCTTCTTGTTAGAGTCCCAGGCGAAGGCGGCGGCGCGCGCGAATTTGCCCGCGCGAATCGACAGCACGATGTACACGGTGTCGGGGTAGTCGGGTTCCGTCGGGTCGAAGGAGCAAGCTTGCGCGCGGTCGGTCGCGGAAAAATACGCATCGTGATCGGGATGCGAATGGTAAACGACGCGTAGCGCCAGCTTGCGGTCATCAACTTCGTTCATCACGGCCAGATGTTCCTTCGGCTCCATCAGGAAGGCGGTGCGGGCGTCGCGTGGGAACGCCGCGGGCTCTTTGGCGTGCATCGCGTTCTGGATATTGGTGATGGGGCGGACTTCTTCGACAGAGTCATCGCCGATGATGAAGCCGCAGCACTCGAAGGGGAATTCGCGCTCGGCCTGTGCGACGATCGCGTCCATGCTCGCGCGGCGTATCGATGCCGGCTTCATCGATTCTCCCTTTTTTCAGTGTTTTGCGTGACGCGTTCGGCAGCGCGCACCAGCCGCGTGAGCATTCGATTCGTTTCCGCGCCGAGGCCGAAGCGATCCGCGAGCTCGACGATTTTTCCATTGAGCGCGCCAATATCGGTGCGCCCGCGAACATGAAGATCGTACAGCATCGTCGGCCGATGGTTAGCCGTCGGCGGAAGCAACTGTTCGTAAAAAGTTTTTCGATATTCAGCGGGGCTTGAAAAGGGGAGGGCGATGTCGAGTGCGCGCGCGACTGCGAACGCCTCGTCGATTGCGCGATCCATGATCGGCCGCACGTCAGGATCAGCGGCGAGCGCTCCGTAATGCAGCTGCAAAATTGCGCCGAGCGGATTCAGCGCGACGTTGTACAGAATCTTGGTCCACAGCACCGGCATGATGTCCTCGACGCTGACCGTGGGGACGCCGGCAGCGTCGATCATCGTCGCGATCGCGCGCGCGCGATCCACCAGCGCGGGCGCGTCATCGCGATGAATCGCGGGCGCGGGTCCGATCGCGACCGGTTGCGCGAACACCGTAACGTGCGCGCTCCCGGCGGCGGGCATCTCCGCGCCGAAGATCACGCGCGCGCCCAGTACGCGCCGCCGTCCGAACGTTTCGATCAACGATTCGATGTTGCCGAGTCCATTTTGCATCGAGACGACCACGCCGTCGTCGGTCAGACGATTTGCCAGCGCCGCTGCGATCGACTCGGTGTCGTAACTCTTCACCGTGCAGAGGATCAGGCCGAACCGCATTCCAAGCTTCGCGGGATCGTCGGCCAGCTTCATGCCGTTGACGGTGCGAGCGCCAAGCAGGCCCGAAATTCTCAGGCCGTCGTGCGCGATCGCTTCCAGATGCGCGCGGCGGCCGAGCAGCGTGACGTCGTGGCCGGCCTCATGCAGCATTCCGCCGAGGATCGAGCCGATCGCGCCGGCGCCCGCAATCAAAATGGGAGTGTCGGTCATCGTGTCGAAGTTATCGGTCGCCGAATCGTTAGACAATGTATTCACTGGCGCTTGCGGGCGGGCGATCGCGCGCAGTAGGAAATAGTCATGGAACGAACTTCGATTCGATTGGGCGGGGTCGAACTGGCGTCGTCGGTGATGAACGCGTCGGGGGCTCGATCGTCGGAACGCGGCGAAATTTATGAACTGTGCGCGGTGCACGGCGGAGCGATCGTGTTCAAGTCGTGCAATCGCGCCGGCCTCGAGATGCCTGAGAACCTGAAGAATCGCGGCGTCGAGTACTTTCAATCAATCGCCGGCGAGCTTGCACCGCGCGGCAAGAAAATTATCGGCAGCGTAGTCGGCGCCAGCGAAAACGAATTTGTCGAGGTCGCGAGCGTGCTCGACCGCGCCGGCGTCAGCATCGTCGAGCTGAACCTGGCTGACGACTACGTGACCAAGTCGGTGGCGCCGTTCGCGTCCTTCGAGCGCCTCAAATCGCTGATCGGCAGGGTTCGCGGTGAAACCGGATGCGCGCTGGCAGTGAAAGTGCCGCCGCGCATGCCGTTCGAGCCGCGCGCGATCGCCGACTTGTTCAAGTCGATGCGCATCGCGATCGCAGTCTGCGCCAACGACCTGCCGAAGGACCTCGCGATCGACCTCGCGCGCGCGACGGTCGAGGGACCGCGGCGCACGCTGTCGCAGGCGCATGCGTTTTTCGAGGATAGCGAAAACCTGCTCGACGTGGTCGCCGTCGGCGGAATCAACACGGGCCGCGACGCATACGTCGCGCATCTGGCAGGCGCGAAGGCGGTGCAGGTCGGCTCAGCGTTGATGAAGGAGGGCGCGGGCGCGCTGGGCCGAATCGATCGCGAGCTCGACGCGATGCTTGGCGAGCACGGCCACGAGTCGGTGTCCGAAATTGTGGGCAAGGTGCGATT
>PMOH01000496.1 GCA_003161515.1 Deltaproteobacteria bacterium | reverse complement strand
CGATGGCCGACGATCACGCGCGCAACTTCGCTCTCGGCGCGCGAGAAAATCTTGCGAAAATCCGCCACCCGCTGATCGGGTGAAATTTGCTGAGGAGCCGCTCCCATCCGTTGTCCTTCCTTGTCCTGAATCTAGTGAATCATGTCGCGATAGCGCGGCGGCACCAGTTGTCGTTCGTCAGGCGGCGCGTCGTCGCTGGTCGGCGCAAGCGGAGCATTAACATACGCGGTCGTCTCCTTGGGCCGATCAGTGTCGAGGACAGTTTTCCCGCCGCTGCCGGAAGTCGGCGCGCCCGGCAATTTGAACACGACGTAGCGCGCATCCTTGATATCGACGCCGGCGCCTTTCTCGCCGGGCTTCAGGAATCGCTGCGCGTTGGTGGACGTCGGCATCTCGCCGAGATGCGTATCGCCCATGTTCGAGCCCATGTCCTTATTATTTTTTGGATTGCCGCCACTCGAGGGAATATTGCGATCTCCGTTGGCGCCCGGCTTCGGAATGTCGCCGGGTCGATTCGGATCCGGCTGGCTGCCGCTCTTATCGCCGGGCTTGTTCCCGCCACCCTGATTTTTGTCGTCGCCGGGCTGATTGTCGGGACCGGGATTTTTTGCGTTAGAGCTTTCGACCTGCGCGTCAGCCTTGGCGAGTTCGTCTTGCAGCTTGATGTTCGACGGATCCTTGTTCTGATTGTTCTGGTCGTTTTTGGCCGATTCTTTCCCGCCGTTGTTCTTGCCTGAATTATTTCCGCTGCCGCCTTTGCCCGAACCCGGCTTATTGCCGCCCGCATTCTGACCGGACCCGCTCCCAGCCTTGCCCTCACCGGTGCCGGTGCCTGAAGAGTTGCCCTGGCCCTGGCTCTTGCCGCTGCCGTTTCCGCTCTGCGCGTTGGACTTGCCGGTGCCCTGATTTTTTCCAGACTGGCTGTTGTTGCGCTTTTCGGCGGCCTTGTCGGCCTGCTTCATCGCTTCCTCGATGCGCTTCTTCTTCTCTTCGGGTGGCAGCTTGGAATTTTCCAGCGCGTCGGCGGCGGCGCGAACTTTGTCCGCGAGCGCGGTATCGTCGGAACCCTTCGCGGTCTTTGCGATCTCCTGGGCGATCGCGCGCAGCTTGGCCGCTTCTCTGCTTTCGGGCGTCGGCGCGCGGACCAATCCCAATGTGGCAAGCACCATCACGAGCGCGACCACGCCGGCAAAAATCGATGAGCGCTTGAGCGGCTCGCCAGGTTTGAATTTGAATTCGCGGCGCACGTCGAGGCCGCCGAACAGCGCAATCGCACGCCGCCACAAGACCGGGAACAGCGGCGTGCGGCGCGCGCGGTTGCTCTGCGCCGTCGACGGATTCGCAAGTGTGGCGAAGGTCACGATCTCCTGGTCGCATTCCAGCAGATCGTCGAGCTCAGCGGCCGCGGCAACAAAGTCATTGGCACGCCGATACGCGCGAAATGCCATCACGAGTCCCACCGCCAGCAGCACCAGGCCTGCGCCGATCAATGCGAGGCTCAGTTCGACGGCATGATCGGACGCCAGCCAATATCCGTACTGTCCCCAGGTCAAGTCGCCGATCGAGTCGAGCAGAAATCCCAGCGCGATTGCGGTGAGCGCCGGCACAACCGCGCATAGCATCACGCGCATTGCGGCTAGCCGCGCGATTCGCGCACTGGCAGCGCCGATTGTCTCGACCGGATTGTCCACAGGATAGAAATTATAGCCTAATCGACGCAGATGCGACCGTCCAATCGGCGGCTCGAAGTGGTTATTTTACCGATGCTGCAGCTGGTGCCGCCGGCGCTTTTCGCTCGGACGCTATGACGCGGCGATGCTCGTCGTACGATTTCGAAAAGACATGAGTGCCGCCTTCGCGCGCGACGAAATAGAGATAGTCGGTTGGCGTCGGATTCAGCGCGGCTTCGATCGATTTCAAACCCGGATTCGCGATTGGACCCGGCGGCAAGCCGGTGAAGTCGTATGTATTGAAGGCCGATGTCGTATGCACCGCGCTCGCCGCGGACTCCTTGGCGCCGTCAAGTTCGTACTCCGCCGTTGGATCGGATTGCAGCGGCATCCCTAACCGCAGCCGATTGTAGAATACGCCGGCGATCAGAGGCCGCTCGCTCGGCGCCTTTGCTTCCTTCTCGACGATCGATGCCATCGTGACCAGCCGGCGCGCGTCGAGGCCGACCGCGAACATGCGCGCTTCAACCTGCGGCGTCAGGACCTGGTAGAACCGCGCGAGCATCGCGACCAGCACGTCGTTGGTCTTCGCGTGCGGCGAAAATTTGTAGGTCGCGGGAAACAGGTAGCCTTCCGCGCCGAGCGGCATCAGGCCGAGCGCGCGCACAATCTCGCCGTCGCGCGCGGCATTCTCGAATTCGTCCTCGCAGACCAGGCCCGTCGCGGCGACCCGCTCCGCAATCTCATGCACCGACAGACCTTCGGGAATCGTGACCGTCACGACAACAAAATCGCCCTTGACCAGATGGCGCATCACGTCGGGGACGCGCTCGCCACCTTTGAAAGCGTAGTCGCCTGGCTTGATCTGGCTCGCAGTCAGGCTCATCCGGCCGTACAAGCGCAGCGCAAGCTCGCTCCGAACGACGCCGGCGTCGGCCAGCGCCCGCGCGATTTGGCGAAACGACTCGCCCTTTTCAATCGTGACTTCGCGCGGCGGCGCAAATCTTTCGGTGGGACTAAGAAAGTAGTACGACAACGCGGCGTACGACGCACCGACGACGATCGCGATTACAAGAAGTGCGGCTGCCAGCTTCATCCAATAGGAAATTATATTCCAAGCCGCGATTTTGCATCAGCCGCCGCCGCGCGGGATTTTGTCCGGATGCGCTTGCATCCAGCCCTCGAGGATCACGACCGCCGCAAGCGCGTCGATACCGCGCTTGCGCTTGCCCTTCCGGGCCGGCATGTCCGTCAGGCGATCGCGGGCTTCGAAGCTGCTCAGCCGCTCGTCGAACATCTCGACGTTGACGTGCAGCTCGAGCGCCAGATGCGCCGCAAACTTCCGCGCGGAAACTGCGGCAGGACCTTCACTACCGTCCATGTTGACCGGAAGTCCGATGACGAACGTACCGACGCGTCGGTCGCCGAGCATCGCGGCAATCGCCTTGATATCTTTCTTAAGCGCGCGCCGCGCGACGATTCCCAGCGGATACGCGCCTATTGAGGCCGCATCAGTAACCGCAACCCCGATTCGCCGGCTACCGAGATCAAGCGCAGCTATTGGCATTGGCAGTCGTTCGCCACAGACGACTCACGGAAGATCGTCGAGCAGTACGTTGACGCTTTCGGTCGTTATCTTTGCGGCTCTCGGCGCTGAAACCAGGACCTCACGCCCGAATCTTCCGCGCATCAGCATTGCCGCACGAGGAGATCTGCGTTCCAATATCAATCGTCGTCCCACCAGTGTCACCTCGATCTTATCTCCCGGCCGCAGGTTCAACACCCTTCGGTATTGAATTGGGATGACCAGGTACCCTTTAGTCGATAGAGTCGATGAACTCATAATCATGTCCTACACGTCCAACCCAAGGAAGAAAACGCTTCCGCAATCCTCGCGTTCGTCGGCGCTTTGCATTGCGAATCTAGTTCTCGCGCTCCTGCTCTGCCCCGCATTGGCGTGGGCGTGGGGACCTGACGGGCACAAAATCGTCGCGGTCATTGCGGCTGATAATCTCACGCCCGCCGCTGCGAGCCATGTGGCGGACATCCTGGGCGTGACGGCGGACAAAAGATCGATCGCAGCCGCGATGGAGGCAGCTTCGATTCGTCCGGATACCGAGTTTCGCGATGAAGATAAATCGACTGCGCCCTGGCACTTCATCGACATTTGTCTGCAGGACCGGCGAGCGGATGTTCCCGCGCGATGCCCCGGCGGCAACTGCGTGACCGCGAAAATCGACGAATATTCCAAGCGCCTGAAAGACCGCAGTTACGATCGCTGGAGCGCCAGCGGAGATCTGGCGTTTCTGATCCATTTTGTCGGCGACATCCATCAGCCCCTGCACGCTGCCAACGACGAAGATCGCGGCGCCAATTGCGTACCAGTCGATTCGCGCTCCCGCGAAAAAAATCTTCACGCGGTCTGGGATACCACCGTCGTACGCGGTCTCGAATATGACATCGATTCCGGCCGGCCCGAGCCGACCGCGCACAAATTGGAACTAACTTACGCGGCTGAGCGAGATGCCGATTCCTGGATTGCGGCGGACGCGATCGCGTGGGAATCGAATCAACTGGCGCGTTCCGACATCTATGGAGCCCTCCATATCCCGATCGAACCCTGCCAGCCCACCATCAACGCTTGCCTCAATCCGGCGGGACGTCACATCGAACTGGACTCTTCCTATATGAATCGCGCCAACACGCTCGCGGGTCATCAGATGGCGAAAGCGGGATTCAGGCTTGCGAGCCTGCTCAATGAAATCTGGACGCAGCCCGCCGGTCCGACCGACGCGACGCGCGCGACGAATCCTGTGCTCGCGCCGCTTCCTTCGACGACGAATCCCGTCGGCCAGATTGTCGGCAATCGACGCAGCAAGATTTACGCGTGGCCCGGTTGTGCGACCTACGACAAGATGGCGCTCGAGAATCGCGTGCTATTCCCAAGCCGCGAAGCCGCTGACCAACAAGGCTATCGGGTGGCTCGCAATTGCCCCTAGTGCCTCCTGTCTTGATACGGCGAGGCTGATTCCGCGCGATGGTCAATTTGTACCGTTTGTAACCGGAACTGCGTGAATTCCTGTCGCTGCGGTAACCAGAACAGCAAACCCCTGACACGTCCAGCTTGCGTTGGATAGCCGAATCACCTAGCTTCGATCGCGATGGCAGCTCGGGGGAGAAGCTTCAGGGGATATCCGCGTGCGGTGACGGCTTTGGCCGTGGCCCTGATCGCTACAACTGCGGCCCTGTTTTTATTTTTCCAAGCAAATCCGCAGACTTTTTCCTCTCCGCTCGACACTCTCAGCTCTCAATTTGACGCCGGCAAGGACGGCAACGACATTGTCGAGCAGGCCGAGTCGGCCGAACCCGCTCCGCCGTCGATTACCATCAGCACGATGCTCGACCGCACTGCGCCTATCGAAAGCTACCTTCGCGAAGCAGGGATGGAGCCGGGCGACGCGCATCAGTGGGCGTCGTATATCCAGCAGATTACCGCTAATCGGTATTTTCACAGCGGGCACCCGCTGACGCTATATAAGGACCCCGAGACCGGCGAGGTGCGCGGTCTCAAGTACGATCTCGATCAGAATAACACCGTCATCGGGGCGAGCCTCGGCGCCGGCGTCCTCAAGGCTGCCATCCGGCCTATCGAGTATTACATTCGTCCGATCAAGATGACGTTCGCGGTCAAAGACAGCTTCCAACGCGCCGCCGCCGAGAACAACATCCCCAAGCCGATCGTCGAATCGTTGCAGGACGCGTTCTCGGATCGTCACGATTTGAACCGGCTCGCGCCGGGCTCGGCAGTCAAGTTGATTTACCAGGAAAAGGTCAGCCGCGACGGCTCGTACACGCTCGTCGGCGACGTCCAGGCCGCGCAGATCCGCTTCGGCACTCGCACGCTGACCGCGATCTCTTTTTCAGACGAACACGGCCGCCCTCATCTATATGACGAACAAGGCCACGCGCTCGGTCCGCAGTCGCTCAAGTTCCCGCTAAATTTCCAGTACATATCGTCGGGCTTTACCTTCCATCGCTATCATCCGATCCTTCACGAATATCGCCCGCACGTCGGCGTCGATCTGGTCGCGAAGTACGGTGAGCCGGTTAAGAGTGTCGCCGATGGCACCGTGATCAGCGCGGGATGGCAGGGCGAGCTCGGGAACGCCATCCGTATCCAGCATCAACACAATCTGGTCAGCATCTACGGTCATCTGTCGAAGATCAGTCCTGAGGTGAAGCCGGGCGCCAGCGTTCACATGGGGCAGCTGATCGGAAATGTGGGTACGACCGGCCTCTCGACCGGGCCGCATCTGCACTTCGCGATGGAAAAAGACGGCGCCTGGGTTAATCCGCTGACCGAGAAACTCGGCGAGAATCACCAGGTGTCGCCACGGATGAAGGCGATATTCGAGGACCTCAAAGATCAGTATCAGTCGGCGCTCGCAGAACTGCCCGACCTCGGCAGCCATTTCATCGCGACCGCAGAGCGCAAGCCCGCGATCTCTAAGTTCGGCGACATGTATCACGTGACGATCGACCGCACCGTCGGAAAGGTCAGGCACCTGCGAGGACTCACCAGCAGCCGCCTCGAAACCTCGGAACCCGGCGCCCTTTGATCTAACCGCTCGTCCTTCCTTTCCAAATTTTTCCGCCATTTGCTAGTTCGCAGCTTCCCGGTTAAGGCTGACAATGCGACGCGTCGCATCTCAAATGCGCGATCATCTTAAAACCGATTTCTTCACGCCCGCGCTGCCGCGCGTCTTCGGCCATCGCGGTTCCGCCGGTACGCATCCTGAAAATACGCTCGAGTCCTTTCGCGCTGCCGCTGCGTGCGGCGTTCAGTATCTCGAGTTCGACCTCCACATGACGCGCGACGGCGAAATCGTCGTCGCCCACGACGCACATCTCAAGAGGGCGTGCGGGGTCGATCGCGTGATTCCGGATCTGACTTACGCGGAGCTGGCAAAGGCCGACGCCGGCCGCATGTTCACGCTCGACGGCGCGACTTTCCCCTTCAGAGAGAAGGGGATCAGAGTGCCGCGCCTGGCGGAGGTGCTCGCGGAATTTCCGAAACTGCGGATGATAGTCGAGGTCAAGCAAATCACCCCGAGCGTGGTCGCGCCGATGCTCCACGTGATCGATCGCGCCGGCGTGCGCCGCAACGTGCTCGTCGCGAGCGAGCATCAGCAGCCGCTCGATGAAGTCCGCAAGCTGGCGCCGGAAATTCCGACCAACTTTTCATACCTCGAATCGGGCATGTTCATTCAGGCGATGGGCACGCGCGACGCCAACTACCGTCCCCCCGCCGAAGCAGTCCAAATCCCCCATCGCCACGAATCGTGGGAGCTGGTCACCCGAGAGAGTGTCGAGTTCGCGCATCGTCTCGGCGTCGAAGTCCACGTTTGGACGGTGAACGAATCCGCCGAGATGTCAGAACTTCTAGAGATGGGCGTGGACGGCCTCATCAGTGACTACCCCGCCCGCGCACTCGACCTCGTTCAAAAGCGTACGAACCGCCGCTAGCAGCCTTTCCAGTTAGCCCCGCCCTTTGTTACGATTCCGCCCGCCGCCGAAAAATCGGCAGGCAAGGATGAACTCAACGGGAAGGGCCTTCCCCAAATCTGGTCCCCCTTCCCGCTCGGGAAGGAGTTAGGGGTTAGGTTGCCGGACAGTCACGACCAAGCCAAAAACACTTTCTGACGGAACGAAGCTATCGATGGTGAAACTATGAAGCTCGATACCGGTCTCTCGACCCGCAATCTCCGCGATGTCCCCGCCGCTGCCCGCGCCGCCGAAACCGCGGGCTTCGATGCGATCTGGATTCCTGAGGCCGGCAACGACGGCTTCCTTCCGGCCGCACTGATCGCCGAGCACACGAAACGAATCAAGATGGGCACCTCGGTTGCGATTGCGTTTCCGCGCAGCCCCATGATCACGGCCGCGAGCGCATGGGATCTCGCCGGTCTCTCCGAAGGCCGCTTCATCCTCGGCCTCGGCACCCAGGTGAAAGGCCATATCGAGCGCCGCTACAGCACCAAGTGGGAAGCACCGGTGCCGCGCCTGCGCGAGTACTTGCAATCGCTGCGTGCGATTTTCAAATGCTGGTCGGAAGGCGGCGCAAAGCTTTCCTTCCAGGGCAAGTACTACAACTTCTCGCTGATGACGCCGTTCTTCACGCCGGCCCGGCACAACTTCCCCAACGTGCCGATCCACATTGCGGGCGTCAACGAACATATCATCCGGCTCGCCGGAGAATTGTGCGAAGGCCTGCACGCGCATCCGTTCAACTCGCCGAAGTATCTGCGCGAGTACGTGCTGCCGAACGTCGAGAAGGGTCTCCAGAAAGCGGGACGCGCGCGCAAGGATTTCGAAATACAATCGACCGCGTTCGTGATCGTCGGCCGCAACCAGGACGAAATTGAAAAAACGCGCGAAGCGGTCCGGCAACAGATCTCGTTCTACGCTTCGACACGCACCTACAAAATCGTGCTCGACACGCACGGATGGGGCGACGTCGCGCAGCGCCTGAACGAAAAGGCGGCCAAGGGCGAGTGGGTCGCGATGGCGAAAGAAATCACCGACGAAATGCTCGATGTGTACACAGTGTCGGGCACCTTCGATGACATCGCGGACAAGGTGAAGGAGCGTTACGACGGCCTGCTCGATCGGGTTGCGTTTTACATCCCATATCGCGCGGGCACCGACGACGCCGAATGGGCAAAACTCGCGAAGCGCTTCAATGGCTGATTTTCGCCGTTGTCGTGATACATTGTTCCGTTAACAAGGAGAAAACTTCCGATGACTACTGCTAATAGGACAATGTTGAAAACGATGGCTGCAATTGCGGCCGTGGCGACGCTGATGCTGATGGGCGCGAATCGAATAGCGATGGCGCAGGGCGCAGCCCCTTCTGCCCCCGCAGCGCCGGCGCCCGCGATGGACGAACCCGGCACGCGCAGCTTTACTGTCGTCGCGGTCGAAGTGGATGACGCCAAGATTTGGCTGCCGAGCGTGATCGCCGTCGACCAGGGCGACAAGGTTAAACTCACGCTCAAGAACCTGGTTCCCGGCGCGGTCAATCAACACGGCTTTACGATCCCCGCCTACAACGTCACCGAAGTTGTCACGCGCGGCGAGCCCAAGACAGTCACATTCGTCGCCGACAAGGCGGGAGTTTTCCCATTCTCGTGTCAGTTACATCCGGCGCATATCGGCGGGTCGCTGATCGTCGAACCGAAGAAGTAGCCGGTTACCGATGCCCTCGGCGCGCGAAAGGGCTAGGCTGAATCGCGCATGCGCACGGTAGTCCTCTATGCGCGCTCGCCCGAGTGGCGCGCGATCGTCGAGCGCGCCGACGAGTTGATGGCGTCGCCGGATTTTCGCGCGTTCAAGTCTGAAGCCCGCACCCGCGCAGGATTCGTTGACCTGCCCGGTGTCGGGTCCGCGTTCATAAAACGCGTCGAGGTTCCATCGTGGAGCCGCGGAATCTACACGCGACTTCGCGGATCGCGCGCCAGGCGATCGCTCGCCGGCGCCGCGATGCTCGCAGAGTATGACCTCGCGCATCCGGAACCGCTCGCGGCGATGGATATCTACCACGCCGGCGCAATTCGGGCTTCTTATCTTGTAAGCCGCGCGCTCATCAACGCCGACTCGCTCAGCCGCTTCATGCTCGGCCCCGGAGAAATCAAGGGACGCAACGTACATCGCCGCAAACAAATATCCGACACGGTGGCCGCTCAAATCCGGCGCCTCCACGAGTCAGGGATTTACACGCGTGATCTGCAAGAGACCAACATCATGGTCGAGGACAACGAGGCGGGCGGTTTCAAGGTGTACTTTATCGACCTCGAGGATTTCCGCCGCGCCGCGAAGGTCTCTTGGGACCGCAGAATCACCAACCTCGTGCATCTCGATCGCAGCATCGGGCGATTTCTGTGCCGCGCGGCGAGGCTCGATTTTCTTTATTCTTACCTGGGACACAAGCCCGACCGCGCAACCGCGCGCAAGATGATCGCCGAGGTGAAAGCTGCGCGCGAATCGATTGATCGTCGCAAGCGTCGCGGCGCGCCAACCGCAAAGCCTGTCGTAGCGCCGCTCGCCGGAGGCACCCGCTAGTGCCTTTTTCGATCCGCATCCGCGAGTACGACCATCATACCGAGCAGGTCCACGCCGCCGGTGGAAGCTGGGTGCGCGACGTGATGCTCGGGCTGAACGACGGACTGGTCGCGTCGTTCGCGGTCACCTCGGGCGTCGCCGCGGCATTCGTCACCGGCAACGCTGCGATGATGGCGGGACTCTCCGAGATGCTCGGCGGTGCAGTAGCGATGGGGCTCGCGGC
>PMOH01000179.1 GCA_003161515.1 Deltaproteobacteria bacterium | reverse complement strand
GTTGCTGTTGCGGTGGCAGTCGCCGTGGCAGTTGGGGTTGCGGTCGGCGGAGTTGCCACAAACACCGTGAATGCCCTCGAGTCGCTCGACGGGTTAAATCCTCCCGCGCCCGGGAAGTTGGCGGCCAGCGTCATGAGTCCGGTCCCCGACGGCGTGAGCTGACAGGAGGCGTTGCCCTTGCTGTCGGTGGTGGCGCCGCATCCAACGCCGCCGATGGTGAAATTGACGGTCTCGCCCGGAACTGCCACTTGAGGATTCGCAGATTGATCCGTCAGGTTCGCCGTCACGGTGACAAGCTGGCTCGGGGCCGCGCTGGACGGGCTTCCGTTGAGGGTAAGGAAGGTCACATCCGATCCCGGACCCCAGGTGATGACACTCTGATTCGAGACGAGTGGCGAACTGCTCACGGTGGCCGAGGCTGTAATTGTATCCACTCCCTGATGAGTCCCGGTGTAGGTGAACGATGCCGCGCCGCCCACGGTGTTGGCGTGGACAAACTTGGTGTTCGCCCCGGTCACATTCAGCAAGACCGAGGTTCCATCGGGGACGGTGACATTGTGGAAGCGGGCGGTGAACGTCTGTGACGTTCCCTGCTGAGGATTCGACGCGAGGGTGGTAGGCGTTAGCGAGATCGAGGGCGCGGGCGTCCCGGTGTACTTGCAGGCGCCGCTGGTATCGGTGATCTTCCAGACCCCGCCTCCGCCCAGCGACATGTAGATGCATCCGTCGGGGCCGTTGATCATGTTGCCCCCGCCGCCGTTGGCGATAATTGTCGCGCCGACGGTCGGCGGCGAAGTCGTAAGATCGACCACGCTGGTAGTACTCGGTACGTTGGGATTCACGCTGGTGTTGGGGGGCAGGTTGGCGATCAGGAATTGAGCATCGCCATTGGTCTGCGATCCGTACGCCAGCAACCCGAGATAGTACAAACTGAGCGAAGGAATGGAAGTTACCACCGGGGGATTCGGGCCGCTGGTACCCGTCACCTGCACGGCCTGACTGTTATCCCAGACATAGATCGTGCCGTTGGGAGCGAACGCGATGTTCGCGTTGGGGGCACTCGGCAGCGTGGCGTACACGCTGAGCGTGGGGCTGGTGGCGGGACTGGAGATACGCCAGAGCGACGAGTTGGTTCCACCGCCTCCGCATGCATCGTCGGTGAAGAGGTCGCCGCTTAGCGGATCGATCGAAAGAGGCTCGGCGCAAGGGATGGTAGCGAGCGTGTGGATCACGCTGGCGTTGGAGGGATCGAGCTGCAACACGGCGCCGGTGGTGTAGTCGCCGGTGGTCGCGTTGCGGGCGGCAAACAGATTCCCGCTGCTATCGAACACTAACCCCGCAAGCGACGGCCCGACGGTGCCGACCAGAGTGCTGTTGTTGGCGACTCCGCCTCCGGACGGGAATTTGTACAGGTTTCCGTTGACCAGGTCGGCCACGAATAAATTTCCGCTCGGGTCGAAAGCCATCCCGTACGGGCCGGGGCATCCGCTGTAGCCGATACCTCCAAAGGAGAAGTCCTGCGAGAGGAATCCGGTCGCATACGGCACCGCGACGAATCCCGGCGCCGCGATTTCAGTATTGGCGCATCCCGGCTCCGGCGAGTCGTTGAAGGTGACCGTCCCGGTTTCAGGAAGTGGAGTATTGCCGTCGGTCACGTCGACCGCGGAATAGGTGATGGTCTCGTTGTTCGCATCGACCGCGGTGAACTCGATCATCCCGCTGGCGTCAGTGACCGGCGGGTTTGGTCCGCCAATGATCGAATTGCCGCCGGTCTGATTGATCTGGATGAGTTTTCCCGGCGACGGCCGGCCCAGCGAGTCCTTAAGCGTCACGCTGATATCCGCCGGAGTTATCCCGTCAGCAGTGACGGTGGCCGGAAGCGCAGTGAGTCCGGCGGAGGCCGCGGGCGGCGTGACGAACG
Organism: Deltaproteobacteria bacterium; assembly: GCA_003161515.1. Taxonomy (GTDB): domain Bacteria; phylum Desulfobacterota; class Binatia; order Binatales; family Binataceae; genus Binatus. The sequence continues at coordinate 2,424 of PMOH01000179.1, read as the reverse complement.
ACAGTGAAGGTGCCTGCGCCACGGTCACGTCATCGGTCGTATCCTTGGCAGTAAGAGTGAGATTTTCAACGGTGGAATCGGTGATCGAAAAGGCCGCGGCTCCGTCATTATCGGTCACGGCGCTGGGAGGAGTAATCGTGGCGCTGCCGGCAGCCGCGGTGAGCGATACGCTCTTGCCACTGACTGGAAACCCGTTGACGTCGGTAAGGACCGCCTGCGCCAACGCGGTGGTGACGCCGTCGGCGGGGGCGGTGCCGTCAGCGTTGGATCCTCCCGCGAATGCGACCGAGAGACTCGGGCTGGCCGCGCCCGGCGATAAGCCGGTCAGGCCGAGCCGCAACTGTAGAAAATCGGGCGATCCCAGGCCGACGTGCGCGAAGTCGGATCCCAGCGATGCGGCCGAGTGGAACGCATTGGTATTTGCGAGCGGATATAAACGCAGGTTGGCGTTCCCGAGGTTGGAGCCCAGCATCGCGTTCAGGGCAGCCGCGTAAGCCGCCCATTCCGGCGCCGCCATACTGGTCCCGCCAAAGCGACGCCCGCTCAGGCAACCGCCTAAATCCGCTTGGCAAATCTGAAGACCTTGCACCGGGTCAGCATCAATCGCCACATCCGGTACCGAGCGCATCGAGGAGCCGCTCAGTCCGCTCTGGTAGGCCGGGGCAGCGAAGAATTTACTTACGCCGTAGCCACCCTGTCCGGTGGGCGGGGTATGCCCAACGCCATTCCACCACGTCTCGCTTCCGTAGGTCAGGCCGGGGCCGGGCGCGGGACTGGTGCCGCCGACAGCGGTCGCATAGGGAGAATCGGCAGGCACTCCAATGGTGTTTGTGCTGCCGTCAAGGCAGGTAGTGCCGGAATCGCCGCTGCCGTTAAAGACGCTGATGCCGCCCACCGCGGCAGATTGGAGAATCGTATCGATGCCTTGCGCGTCGGCCATTGACAGCTGGTCTTCGCAATCGGACCACGAGTTGCTGATAACCGTGTCGCCATCGTCGATCATGGCGCTGAACATCGTCCCGAATGAGGTTCCATTGGGGGCGTCGTAAACGACGTAGGTGGTCGCAGGCAATGGCGCCCGCAACATAACGGTATCGACGTCGAGGAGAACCTCAGACTCACCTGGACCAGGAGTCGCCACCCCACCGTCCACCGGCACTGTGCTAAGCTGTCCGAAGTTGGCGCCGCTTCCGTTCACCTCCAACCAATCTTGTACGTCGCTGGGGTGGAACGTATCGAACTCGAGCAGGCCGATTTTCTGCGGGTTCTTGCCTAGATTCGAGTCGCCGGACGCGGCGGATGAATTTCTGGCGGCAGAATCGCCGATTCGAACCGCACCGCCGGTGGCGGTGAAAAAGTCGGCGCATCCCGCGTTCGATGACCAAATAGAAGAGTCGAACTGAGCTACGAGAGAACAAATCCCGTAAGCTTCGCCCGACGCGACCAGAAAACCGAGGCATGCTGCTTCGAAAACCGGAGCCGCATCTACGCGCACCGCGAGGACGGCGGCTTCCAGGATTCCAACCGCGGCGGGGGTTTGGGTCGGAGTGAACGGAAAACAGATCTCCTGGGTGACCTCCCAATCCGGTGCGGACGCCGCAGGCNNNCGATTGCACTCGCGACGCCAATTGCAGCGGCAACGCTGGATCGCCGTCGTTGGCGCGAAAAGTGCGGCCATTGATGCGATAGTCCGCGATGCGCACGTCGAACGCGCGTTCCGCCTGCGCGCGCGTGCCGCGCATCGTCAGCGTCAACCGATTCTTCGAGCCGCGCTCGAGTTTGAATCCCTTCGACCTCATCCAACGCAGGACGGAGTTGAAGTCGGCGCGGCTCGGGCCGAAGCGATTGGCGATCTGTTGCTGAGTCAGGAAGTGATGAAAGACCGGCGATTTGGGATCATAGAGATCGTGCAGAAAGCGGTCGAATCCGGCCTGGTCGTCGCGCTTGAGGACCAGCGTCAGCGAGATAGGTCCACTCTCGCTTTTGGCGTCCGAAGGAACGACGCTCGCTTTCGCGATCGCAGAGAGTACGTGGCCCGGCAGACGAACTGTGGCGGCCCTGGATTCCGTCGAATAGTCGGGGCTCGCGATTGCTAGCGACGGGTTTGACGCGAATACCGAAACGAACGATGCGACCAGCAGCCACAAAGGACTCCGAAAGCATCGATGCAGAACTTTCATTGTGAACCCCCGCCTTACGCAAAACATGCGCACAGCAATGCCTTCATCCGAGCGGTTGTCGCGGCCTCTCTCGCATCGAAGCGGGCGAGGCGGATAATCGGTGCGCGAAACGCTAGATCCCGACCCGACCCCCAACTTCGATTCTCTCCCATTTCTGAGATAGGTGGACGAAAGCGCCCTTCAAATCATTTTCCCGTCACTTGCCGGTGCCCTCCAACTTGACGCTCCTATCGGGTTTTGACAC
>PMOH01000165.1:8402-9095 GCA_003161515.1 Deltaproteobacteria bacterium | reverse complement strand
GCCGGTCCATTTAAGCGCGCCGCTTGATGTCGCGAATAAAGGTCCCGCCGCGATCGCGCCGGTGATATAGGACTCGATTGTCACGACTTGATCGGCAATCAGCCCGGCAGTGGAAAGCGTGTAGGTGAGTCCCGTCGTCGCGGTGGAAATTTTCTGGCATGAGTTGGTCGAGAACGCGAGCGTCGTGTTCGCCGAAACCGTTCCGACGTTCGAGCAGGCTTCGATGCTCGGGGCGTGGTTCAAGTAGCCGATTCGTACGACACCGTTCGCCAGCGAATCGGTAAACTCCATGAAGGTCATCGAGTCGGGCACGTTGCTGCCGTCGCCATTGCGAAACGGGCTCGCGTCGCCGTAACTGTTCTGCATCGAAAAAATCGGCTGCGGGTTCGGCGCGTTGCCGTTGCTGATTCCGCAAACCGTGGTTCCGCCGCCGCATACCCACGAACTCTTGATTGCGATTGGCCGATTCAATTGCATCAGGAATCCGTTGGGTCCCGGCGCGTCGGCAATTCGCGTCGAATCGATGATGAAGTTGGAGCCGGTGTTGTTCGGGTCGAAAATGAAATACTGCGCGCCCTCGCTGGTCACGCCGGAAAACATCATGTTGCCGTCCGCCCCGCCGCCGAAGCGATCGTTGGTCCACGCCTCGATCTTGTTCTGCTCGAAGTCGGTGCCGTAAATCTCGAGCTGTCC
>PMOH01000165.1:0-8396 GCA_003161515.1 Deltaproteobacteria bacterium | reverse complement strand
AAGAAGTAGCCCCACATGCCGCCCTGCCCGTTCGACGGATTCGAGACCTGCACATCGTCGAACTCCAGGTCCTGCACGTTGCCGGTGGATCGATTAGCGACGCGAATCCCGATGCCCCCTCGCCCCAGGTCCAGCCGCTCGAACGTATCGTTCTGCGTCGCGAGCCCGTCGCCACCGCCCCCCGTCGGATAATTGTCCACGTCGATAATCACGCCCGCCGTGTTCCCGTTGATTCCCGAAACCGACAGCCCCGCGACTCGCGAGTCCGCCGCCTTGTTCATATTGATGACGGTGCCTCCGGTCACGCCGTGCCACTCGAGTTCCACCGGATGCGCGCCGTCGCCATTCTGAGCGCCCGTCAGTGAGAGCGTAACGCCCCAGCATCCGTACAGATTGAGCGATTGGCCGAGCGAGTAGTTGGAGGTTGCGGGAAACTCGACGATTCCACCGACGGTGCCACCGACCGCCGAGTGCGAGCAGATCGAAGTGATCGCCGCATTGATCGGCACGCTGTCATCGTGACGCATGGTGAACGATCCAGCCTGCGCCGGCGCNNAAGGAATCGCTGTTCCGAAATTCTCATCGATGCCAAAGGAGTGTCCGAAGTCGCGGTAGGATTCTGTCGTGGGGCCTGGCGGACCTGCGTGAGGCACTACCGCGTGCAAGCTCGGCGCACATGAAGCGCCGCTGCACGAATAGATCAGATATGCGATGTCGTTCGCGGCGCCGATCCAGCTCACCAGCAGGTTGTTGTTGGTGCTGAGCGTCGCCGGCCCCACGCTCGTCGATACTGCGCCGGTCGGCGCCGACCATCCACCGCCCTGGCTCACTCCGACAATTTGATAGGTGTACGAAACGTTGCAAGCAGTGTTGTGCACGAGGTTCGCGGTCGCGGCATCGACCTCGCAGCCGCCGCCATTCGCCAAAGTTTTGGTGATATCCGAAGTCGGATTCGGGTTCATGCCGTAACTGTTCGGGACGACGGTCACGCCAGTAGGAGCATTCGCATTCGAGGCGGCGCCCGCGTGATCGATCTTCACCCAGTTGCCAACCTTGAAGTCGCCGATCGAATTCACCGTGACAGTCGTATTTCCAGCCACGGTGGTGGCGGACACGGTCGCAAGCGATCCAGTCGCCCCGAATGCTCTCACATTTTTGACGCCGTTGAGACTGACATTGGTGATCGCGTCGCTGCCGTCAAGCTTCGAGCCCGACAAGGTGTTCAGCTGCGCTCCGGTCTGCCCGAATGCGAGCGCATCTCCGTTGACGGTCCCGCTGGCGAGATTCGATACCTTGTTGCCATTGGCGTTGAGCGCCGCTTCCAGAGCCGCTCCCGCACAGCTCCATTGTCCACGAGTACCGAGCGCCCACGCGCCCGCTCCGCCGCTCGCGCAAGGCACCGCACTCTTGCAGTCCTTGCAGTAGAGAATCGTCCCGTCCTGCTCGGACGGCAGATTAGCGAAAGTCGGAGTGACTATTGAAGGTGCTGTTTGCTGCGCTCCCGAAAATCGATTGTTGATCGCCTCGCGGAACTGCAATCCCGCTCCTACGCCCGTGAAGTTCGGGATTGGTTGATAAGCTCCCGGCGGCGGCAAATTCTGCGCCCGCGCGCCCGCACTCACTGCCAGCAGGATCATCGCGGCGGGCATCGCGTGCCAAATCGCTGGCGAAATCTTTCTTCTCAAATCCATCACCATTCGCCGGCTCTCATCGAGCGCCTCAGAATCCGATCGCGAACCAGCAAAACCCTTGCGCCGCATCGGTCGAGTCAGGCCCGGGACTGTTGTTCCAGACCCAGAATTGCGACGTTGTTGGCAAGTAGCCGGCGCTGACCATCGCGACGTCGTCGCCGCCTGCGCCGTGGCCGGGCGTCTCCGGCGTCAACGTTACCGGCATGAACACTTCGCACGCGTTGGGAAAAGCGATCGGGAACGAATACGGCCCGTAGAGTCCTTCGCTTTGCCTGGCGCCCCAGTTCACCATGCCCCATTGGATGATGTACTGGATCAGTCCCTTGTTGATGTCCGCGACCGGAATTTTCAGATAGCCATTTTGCGCCATCAGGCCGGTGAACAATCCCTGGAACGTTTGCAAAACGCCGATATTGGCAACGTTCACGTCCTGCCGCTGCTTCAGGAACGCGGTGCGATTAGCCAGTTGCTGATGCGGTTGATTCGAAATTCCAGTCCCGCTGAAACTCGCGCCGCTGGCTGCGCCTTCCACTGGATCGGTCGCTTGTATCTGGTAAACCTCATTTGAGGTGAACTCGGCTGCGTCGATTAGTGTAGCCATTGACTACCTCAGAAAGTAAGTGTCCACGTTCCGCTAATACTCATTCCCGCGCCAAATGCTATTGGTGCAATAGTCTTTCGCGCGAGCATCGGAGTCGGCGCTGTAGTACCCGGCAGTGCGGCGCTGCCATGATTCGCGAAGATCGCCACCTCCTGAATAGTTATTCCTTGCGCGCCGGTGTCAGCCGTCGTCAGCGACCAGTTGAGCGTCAAGCTGCCGTTGCCGTCCTCGCTGTGACCGTCGAGCGCTTTGTAATACACCGCCGCAGTCAGCCCGGTATCGGTCACCGTCGGCGCCGCCGAACCCGAACCAAATCCCACTGCCGCCGCGAATTCGCCAGTAGTGTCGCCGCCGAGCAGCGCCGCAAGCGCCGGCTTTCCGGCGTTCACGAACAGATTGCGTCCCTCGTGTTCCCACACCACCCGTCCGCGCTCAACAACTCGCATCCGCACAATTCCAATCGGCCTTCTCATTTTAACCTCCGTTCAAAACGGCCGCGCCATTAAGGATCAGCGCCGAGTCCGCGACTTCAGGTTGGTTGACGCCGTAAGTGATCCCGCTGTGCCGACAATGACCGTCATAAGCGGGAACTATCGGACCGTACGGATCTGTCAGCGCCGCCATCGCGATCACCAAAGCCAGCGCATTGTCATTGGGCGCGGGCGCCGCGTCGAGCTGGTATTTCGCGATTCCGCTCAGCGTCAGCGTGTCCGAGGGATCCGGCCCCACGTCGGAAATCGCCGGCACCGCGAACCATACCGAGTCGAGCCACGATCGCGCCGGTTTGAAAAAATTAACCGCCGCTACTGCCGTCGCCGCCGCACCGGTTGAAACCCCCTGTCCCGCAGCGAGCTCGATCAAGACGCGAAATACCGCCCAGCCCTGGTTTGATGGATACGCCACTCCGCCCCAGCTCGTCTGACCCTCGAGCAAAATGACCTGCTCCCATCCAAGCGACGCGAGCGCCTGCTTGATCGCCCACGGCGTGCCGCGAAACCGATGCAGCGCGATGGCGCTTTTGAGCAGCTCGCGTTGCGCCGCCTCGCTCAGCGCCAACTCCGTCAGCAGTCCGCCGGATTCGATCAGATTGTCCACGTCGATCAGCAAATCGATGTTCGTCAACGCATCGACGCCGAGCGCCACCGGCGCGATCAACTGCCACAGCGGAGAAAGGACGTCGAACTGCCACGCCAAAAATGGCAGCGCCCCGTCCACCACCGAGTCGATTCGGTAAACCAGGATGGTCGTGAGATCGAGCGCTGCCAGCCGCGCGATCAACTCCAGCAGCGCCTGCGTGCGCGTATCGTTGATCGAAGGCGCGGCCGAAAGCTCCGGCATCAGCTGTGCTCCGTGCTGAACGCCGCCGTCAGCGTGATCGCCGTGCAGTTCGCCCACTGCCCACTGGTGAGCGTCGTCAGCGTGGGCGACGTCAGCGTCACGCCATAAACACCCACGACCGACAGCGCAGCGATTATCTGGCTCGGCACGATGTCGCGCTGAATCTTGCCGGCAAGCTCGAGCGCCAGCTCCTGCACTGCCGTCGTTGCCGCGACCATCGTCGCAGTCGGATCAGCATCCGAATACAACGTCACCGTCGCAGTGATCTGATAGTCCACTTCGGTCACCGCAAGCACGTTCACAGTGTCGGTCAGCGGACGAACGGTGTCGGCATTCAAAATGGTCGCGACTTTCGCGAGCAGCGCGGAGTTCGCGATTCCCGCGCTGTTCGGCGCCGGCGCCGGCTGTTGTGTCACCGGCCCGGTCAGCACGTACACGTTCACCGACCCAGGCGACGGGCTGATGATCTGCGCATCGACAATCGATGGGTCGGCGCCGATCGCAAAAAACCGGTACGCACCGATCGGTCCGGCGACGCTGAACTGATTCGGCGCAGCCTGGATTCGCGTCCGCAGATGATCGTCAGTTTCCGGCGCGGATCCGCCGGTCGTCGTGCTCGTGTTCGTGACGCTCGCGATCAGGCTATTCGGATTGAGCTGGACGTTTACCTGACCCGCCAGATATCCGTTCGCACCCGCTCCTGGAGCCGTCGCCGCCGCAGCGACACTACCGATGGTAGCGCCGGCTGCCAGCGTGATCGTCGCACTGGTTGCAAAAGCAAACTGCCCATCGCTGGTCCCGACCAACGTTCCCGCCGCGATCGTGAACGGCACCGTCAATGCGCCGGTCAGCGTGAATTGGAGTGTCGTCACCGCGGGCTGCGACGCCAACCGGCTCACACTCAGCAGTTGGCCGAGATAGTCGAGCATCGGAAACGACGCGAACGCCAGTAGATTCTGCTCGCCCGCGTACTGAATCGCATTGCGGACCAGCGATTCACGATACGCGTACAAGTTAATCAGCAGCCGCTCGACCTGCGCCGGTTGCAGTGTCCGGCCTGACGCCAGTTCGAACTCGGCGATCATGTCCGCGAGGATCAGGTTCGGATCGAGCCCGTCCGCATCGTTGACGAACACCGGCGGCGGCAGCGATGGAATTCCTGCACCCATCAACTCATCCTTTCATCGCGTCGGCGCGGCCCGGCTAGGCCGCCGCTCCCGGGATTGTCACGGTCGTGATCTGAACAGGCGCAGCTGTTATGCCGAGCTTCAGTTGCCAGTTGAGGGTGACGTCGAGATGCGCGCCCGATTGCGTCGTCGCATCATTGACGCTCTGCGCCGTCACCGAAACAAGATTTACCCGCGGCTCCCAAATCGTGATCGCCGAAGTCAGCTCACTCACGATTGCGGGTAGCGCCAAACTGATCGGAAAATCGATGTAGCGCCAGATGTCCGAGCCAAAGGTCGGCCGCAATGGATCGCTCCCACGCGGTGTGGTCACGATAATTCCCAAACACTGCTCGACGTCGGCGATTCCCTGCACTACTTCGCCGATGGCTCCCAGAGCCAACGACCAGTCCGCCGACCTGATATCTGCAAGTGTGATTGCGTTTGCCGGCATCGTCATCCCGCCAGCACGTCGGTGCTTGCGCTCACAATCGTCCCCGTCTCTTCGCCGACTTGTACTCGATCGCCGAGTCGCGCGACTCCCGCCAGCGGGCCGTTCCCGATCTGGACCAGTCCCCCGCTCTTGATGTTGACGTTGCCGCCCGAATCGATCTGAATCTGCGCGCCGTTCGCCGTAAGATTGAACGCCGCGCCCGTCGGCAGACTGACGCTCAGAACATGTTGGCTACCGTCATATGTCAGCTCCGCCTGATCCTGGAACTTCAAGTCCAGCAAATGCGCGCGCGCGTCGTATTTGATTTCAGTGGTGTCCTGGAAAAACAGATCGAGTAGGTGCGCAACCCGATCGTAATCGAAGTACGCGCCGTCCTTGAACGCGAGATGAAATTTGTCGGCACTGTTTACCGGCGGCACGTCAGCGCTCGAGTAAATTGCTCCCAGCACCGCGCCGGCTTCGTCGCGCAAATCCATCAGGCATACCACCTGCTCGCCTATGTCCGGAATCCAGTACGCTTTGTCGTTCTGCGTTTTGAAAAACACAATCGGCAACCACCAGCTGATCATTTCGTCGTAGTCCGGAAACACCACTCGCACCTTCGCGTGCGCCGGGTCTTGTGCTTGCACAATCCCGACTCGGAACGTCGGATTCAGCGAAGCAAATTTTTCGCGGTACTCGATTATGTTGTTCATGCGTCAATCCGTCGCGCCGCTATCGATGTTGTGTATCCCGTCGCGCGCGCCAAGTGATGCTTTGCGGTCTCGATCAAGTATTTTCCATCGAGCGCGCCCCAACCGCTGAGCTGCACGTTGTTCCCAGCCACGAGGACGGTGTTCCCTGGCCCTTCAATCGACGAATCGACGAACACCATGTTGTGCAAATGAAGTGCGGCTTCGGCTTTTACCTGCGCTTGCCCGGCGTTTTCGCAGCGCGCAACAATTTTGAGCGTATCGCCCGTCGGCGAGGCAACGTCAGCAGGCACCGACTGAGTAATCAGTTCCTTGGTATCAGGATCGAAGTACGAGAATTCCGCAGCGTCGTAAATTCGGCGCGCCCGGTTCCGAAATGCAAATCGCATAGTGTCCGACCGCGCAATCACCGTCGCCGCCGGCAGTGACTCGAGCGCCGGTCGCTCGTAAAAGATCAACTGACCGGCCCGCACTGTAAAATCAAAGTTGTGTTCTCGCGCTAGCCGTTTCAGAAACTCCAAATCCATCTGACGCCGTTGAGTCACGCGCGCAAACACAACGTCGCTCTCCGACTCGGATGACGCCGTGATCAGTGTCAGCCCATACTTCGCCGCGATCTGCCCCGCTATCTCCACGATGCCCATGTTCTCGTACGCGACCGTATTTGCGGTGCGCATCGCGCTCGTGATGTACGCGGCAAGACACCGCAGTCTCATCACGTCGGGCGGCCCATCCAACTCCAGCTCGTCGATTTGAAATTCACCGCAGTCCAGCAACACCTCGCTGCTATAGCCAATCTGCAAACTGACTATGTCGCCGATCGCGGGATACCAGGCGCNNGAATAAATGAGTATCCACTGCGGCGAACGAACTGCATGAGATGCGCTCGCAGCCATTAGCCACTCGCCGCTTGCGACATTTTCCAGGGCGGCAGATTGGACGGACCCACAAGACTCTTTTGCTGGAGCGGAATGGCTATCGATATGCCGGCGTCGAACACCGGTTCAATAGGCACATTCGGATTAGCCACTATGATCGGCGAATAGTCAGTCGGATCGCCGTAGTATCGCCAGGCCAGCAGGTCCCACCGTTCACCCGCCGTCGTAACGTGAAGTATGAAACTTCCTGACGGCGTCATCGCCCTGCACTCCTCACGATGACAGCGACAGGCACGTCTTCTGCCTCAAGATTTGGACCGCTCGCACCCATCGCCGACGGTGTACTGAGTAATGCCGACACGCCCGACGCGCTCACCGTTTCCTGCGACGCCGCCGCAATTCCCAGCGGCGAAAACCCCACCACCGTGCTCGCCCTCGAAAGCAGCAGCGGGTCAGCTATCCATTCCTTAAGCGCCAGCGCAACCCGGATCGCGATCGGCGCGCCGCCCGCCGACAGCTGCTGCGATTTCACATTTATCGATTCGATGACAAAGAAGCCGCGGAAGCCCCCATTGCCGAACACCAGCGGTAGCGCGAGATGTTCCGCCGCCATCGCGCGCAGCAATGCCAACTGCGCGGCCGGTTTCGTGAACGATGCGTGCCACATCAGCTCGAACTTCAGTCGCTCGAGATCGTCCCCCACCCATTGGAGCAACGGCTTACTTTCAATCACCTTCTGCTCGGCAAAGTCGTACGCCCCCGCAGATTCATAGGCGTCCGGCGATCCAACAACTTCGAATTGAATTTCACCCAATGCTGCGAACAATTGATCTCTCCTCAGAACTGCGCCCGCTCACGCCGCGCGGATTCTCGTTTCAATTGATCGAACAGTTCTTCGCGATGCGCCCGCAATGCGCCAATCAGGTCGTGCTGCACAGCACCGCCCCCCGACCCATTGATCACAACCGTCGGCGATGAGTTGATCGTGATCCCGCCTCGGCCACCTCCCGCACTAGAAGCCCGCGCATTGCCCGACGGCTCCGCGAACTCCCGCCGCGAAACATTCGATGGCGGAGTCACCCCGCGAATCGATCGCGCAATCCGGACGTTCGCTCGTATGCCCCTTTCGGCGAACGACGGTACTTTCGCTTCGAGACTTTTGAGCGCTCGGCGCGTCGGATTGGTTTTCAGACCATACGTCGGTGTCACATATTCAACCGACCGCTCAATCCGCGACAGTGCCTTCATCGCTTGAGACAATTCCGGAATCTGTCGATGCGATCGCGTCGCCGCTTCGACCAACGCCGTCGCGCGATACCGCCTGGCCCCGGCACTCGCAGTCATGCTCCGACTCCCCGTTTCCTTCCAACCAGGTCCGGCACCAGAGCCGCTCCCAGAGCCGTCGCCTGCAGTTCTTCGCTTGACGAAAACCCTTTCGTTTTTCAAACCGACAGCTTCTACAGGAACCTGCCAGCGATACGTTTTCGCCTTCTCGATGCTCGCAGCTGCCCGCGCGATTCGACCGCTCTTGCGCGCGACGTTAGTCATTTGCCCAAGCTGGCGCAGCGCGCGCGCC
>PMOH01000373.1:2663-4043 GCA_003161515.1 Deltaproteobacteria bacterium | reverse complement strand
GTGTCGCGACTGTTTGCGACTTACCTCGAACGGCGCGACACTAATGAGACGTTTTCGCACTTTTGCGTGCGGACGCCCGACGCCGATCTGATTTCGATCGCGAATGGAAACGCAACCGGCGCCGATGCCGCCGCCTGAACCAGGGTATCGCGCCCCAAGGATTTCGTGATGGCTGCACCAGAGTCCCAATTTAACGAAGAACTCGAAAAGCCCGAGCTAAGTCTTACGATGGACGAGCTCGAGGCGGGCGAAGCTGCCGTCGAGCTCGACGACAAGGAGCCGCAGGAAGTCCTGGCATGGGCTATCGATAGGTTTGGCAAGGAATTGGCGATTTGCTGCAGCTTCCAGGCTGACGGCTGCGCGCTAATCGACATGGCGCATAAGATCGACCCTCGCATCCGCGTCTTTACCATCGACACCGGCCGGATGCCGCAGGAGACCTACGACGTTATCGACAAGTATCGCACGCGCTACGGCATCAACGTCGAAGTGTTCATGCCGGATACCGCGGTCGTACAGCAGATGGTGACCAAGCATGGCAACAATCTTTTCTACAACGACGTCAACCTTCGACTCCTATGCTGCAACGTGCGCAAGGTGTTGCCTCTGCGCCGCGCCTTGATGAACTACAGCGCATGGGTGACGGGACTCAGGCGCGACCAATGGGCGACGCGCTCGAATATCCGCAAGATTGAAATCGATCACGACCACGGCGGTATCGTCAAGCTCGCGCCGCTAGCCGATTGGACTGACGAAGAAGTCTGGAACTACATCCGCGCCAACGACGTGCCCTACAACGAGCTATACGACAAGGGCTTCAAGTCCATAGGATGCGCTCCATGCACACGCGCCGTTGCCGAGGGCCAGGACGCTCGGGCGGGCCGATGGTGGTGGGAAACCGGCGCGCCCAAAGAATGCGGGATGCATTGCGCTATCGAGACCGGCGGCTTCGAGCACGAGCTAGCATCCCTGCTAGGAAACGAAGGCGGCACTAAGTCTTAGGACGACAATGCCGAGCGACGACCAGCCCCAGCCGGGCGAATCGATAACGCTCGACACTCTCCAGCGCGACGTCCTAGTCCCCCAAATTCAAGCATTCCTCGACGCCACAACTGACCCGCAAGCCCGCGAAGTCTACCTAGCCCTTCAGAAGGCAATCGAGTCACTGGAGATACCCGCAGACCTACAACCCAGACTAGGCGCGATCGTAGAAGTAGCCCTAACCAGCGGCCGAGTAAGACGCCTATTCGGCCCCGCCGCAGAGCTATCGCTAAACACCCTATTCACAAAAACCCCACGAGGCCGCGAAGTAGCTATTTCACTGGCCGAACTAAACAAAGCCCTGGCCAGTCTGAAAGGCCAAACAGTAGAGCAAATAGC
>PMOH01000373.1:0-2635 GCA_003161515.1 Deltaproteobacteria bacterium | reverse complement strand
CCGGCTTGCTGACGCCGGACGCAAAGAGCGTCCGTCGAGATTCTTCGCTACAGCAGCTTTCGCGCAGAATGACACAAGGCGGTGCTGCGCAGGATTGTACTTCCGTCATCCTGAGCGCAGCGAAGGATCTCGAGCGTAGCGCGTCAACCCTTTCAACAGAGCAGAAAGCAAATCGTTAGCGTCGGCCCTCAAATACTTCTCAGCCGGACCGAGAGCGAAAGACCGTCCGCGGGATTTTGCGATTGACACTGGGTCAAGGGGTCACCCCTTGCGCCCACCGCGCAGGTGATTGTGTTTTTCCTGATCCTCTACGGCTCCAACCGCTCCATCATCCGCGGGAAGGGAACTGTTTCGCGAATGTGATGTATCCCACATAGCCACCCNNAGGTCCAGGTACCATTCGAACGGCGCCAGCGGTAACCCGTGCGACGTGATCTTCGTGCGCAAGGTTTCATAATCATCCTCGCGCTGGCCGCCGCCGATTATTTCGCCGTGACCTTCCGGCGCCAGCATATCCACGCATAGCGCGACGTCGGGACGCGTCGGGTCTTGCTTCATGTAGAAGGCTTTGCACGCGGTCGGGTATCGATGCACCATAACCGGCCGATCGAATTCCTCGGACAGCGCGGTCTCCTCGTCGCCGCCAAAATCGTCGCCCCAGTTGACTGCGACGCCCTTCTTTTTCAGCCGCTCGATCGCTTCGTCATAGCTGATGCGCGGATAAGGTGTCTTGGCCGACGCCTCGAGTTTCGTCGTGTCGCGCTCGAGCGTCTTCAGCTCGGCAGTGCGGCGTTCGAGCACGCGGCCTACTATGTACGACACGAAATGCTCGGCCAGTTCCATGTCGCCGGCGAGATCGCAGTATGCCATCTCGGGCTCGACCATCCAGAATTCCGTCAGGTGCCGCCGCGTTTTGGATTTTTCCGCCCGAAAGGTCGGCCCGAAGCAGTACACCTTGCCGAATGCGAGCGCGCCCGCCTCCGCATAAAGCTGTCCGCTCTGCGTCAGGTACGCCTTGCGCTCGCCGAAGTAGTCGAGCTCGAACAGGTTGGTGGTGCCCTCGCATGAAGTCGGAGTCAGAATCGGCGCGTCGAACAGGACGAAGCCGCGCTCATGAAAAAAATCGCGACACGCCGACGCCACCTCGCTGCGGATGCGCAGGATCGCGTGCTGTCGCGACGATCGAATCCACAGATGACGGTTGTCGAGCAGAAACGCGACGCCGTGATCCTTGGGCGTGATCGGATAGTCGGTCGCCGGCGACACAATCTCAAGAGACTTCATCGTCAACTCGAATCCGCCGGGCGCGCGCTTGTCCTCGCGCACGATGCCGGTCACCTCGAGCGAAGTTTCCTGGCCCATGTGATCGGCCGCCGCGAAACGCTCGGCGCCGAGATCCGCGAGCGACGCCACGCACTGGCATACGCCGGTGCCGTCGCGCACTTGCAGGAAATGTATCTTGCCGCTCGATCGCTTTCCCGCGAGCCATCCCTTGAGCGTGACCTCGTTCCCGACATGCTTTGACAGTTCTTCGATATAAACTCGCGCCATGTGCCCATTTAAGCATATCGCGGCGCAACTACAGGAGTGCGGACGCGTCGCGCGCCTTGCGTTCATCAGCTAGGCTCGTGCGTGTGGAGAGGAAGGGCGGATGAACATAAACGGGCTGAACGGGTTCGACTACGTCGCGATCACACTGTTCACGTTCGGCGCAATCTACGGACTGCAACGCGGCGCGCTCAGAATGGTGACGTCGGTGGTGGCGCTGGTGGCTGCCATTTATTTCGCGGCACTCTACTACACCAGGGCCGGAGCGTTCGCGGAGACGCAGCTCGGAACCTCGCAGACGGTGGGCGCGGCAATCGGTTTCGTCGCGGTCTTCACTTTGATCTTTGCCGCGATAGAACTGATCGGATCGTCAGCTATCCGCCTGACGCAGGTCGTTCATCTGAGCCCGCTTGATCGATTGGCCGGCGGCCTGCTCGGCGCAGGATTCACGGCGATATTTGCGGGCTTCGCTGTGATGCTGCTGGCGGCCGTGATGCCGGCCAACGCAGCAATTCTGCGCGACTCGAAACTGGTGCCGATGCTGCTGGCGTACAACGAGATGCTGGTGGGATACATCCCGGGTGACGCGAAGCTCTCCTACGAGCGCCATCGCGACGAGCTGATGAGATACTGGGTCGAGAATGCGATGAAGGTCGCGAACACCGCGCCATCGCCGGCCGCGGCGCCCTCACCCTCCGCGAAGTGATTTCGGATTTCCAGAAAGCTACAGGATATTGAGCGACCCGGTGCGACGATGCGTCGCAAGGACCTTGCGGGAGGCTTTTCTCAGCCGCTCATTCTCGTCGTGCTGAAACTTCTCGAGTACGCCGAGGATGCGCGTTTCATAGATCCTCGGAGACCCATCGCAGAGCACGTGAAGTATCCAGCGGCGAACGTATGGGTCGGAGTCGTCAGCCATCTCCAGAAATCGATCCCAAATCTGTGAATCGTGGATCTTAACTTCACAGGGGCACAAAGCCTGAATAGCTTTGAGCCGCAGTTTGGAATCACCGTCCCTGCTCAATTCGAGCAGGCGCGGTATTTCTGAGCGCGGAGTACGCATCTTTGCTGTCACCCTGAAGCGAAG
>PMOH01000129.1 GCA_003161515.1 Deltaproteobacteria bacterium | reverse complement strand
ATAGCCGCCGCGCGCGACCACCGCAATTTTCTGATTGAGCTTGGGCGCGCGCCGCGCATGCTCCGCGTCCGCATAATGGAACAGCGCGCGCAGCAGATCGTCCATCGCCGTCGTCATCGCGGCGACAATCTCACTGCCGCTCGCGCCGGCAAAATGGCGCTCGCGCAGCTCGGCGCGAATCGATTCCAAATAGGCGCGGGCGTTGACGCCGGGGGTCTTGCTCGCGACGAATTGCGCGAGCAGCGCATCCTCGCCGCGCGGCGAAGATACCGCTGCTGGGACCGACTCGGCGCGATTCGCTCCGGTGACGACGCTCACAGATTTCCTGCCGCCATATCGGCGTCGAAATAGTCCGCGACTGAGGTGGCAATCGCGCGCGAGAGTACGTCCTGATAGTTGGGCGATTCGAGCCGCGCGGCTTCAGCGGCATTCGACATGAAGCCGCATTCAACCAGCACGGCCGGCATATGCGCGCCGACCAGCACGTAAAATGGTCCCATCTTCGCTCCGAGCGCGTTCACGTTAAGTCCAAGTCCGGCATCGAGATCGGCGACCGTCTGCGCGTCAATCATCCGGGCCAGAGAGGCCGCCTCCGACGCCTTATAGTTCTGACGCAGGTCGGTCAGGATGTAGTTTAAGTTGGAGGCATCCGGCGCGCCATAGCCGTCGCCGCCGCCGTTCTCCATCCGCGCCAGCCGAATCGTCGCGCGGTCGGTGGTGTTGTTCAGGTAATAGACTTCGATTCCCGTCGTATCGGTGTTCGGACTCGAATTGAGGTGAATCGAAACGAAAAGGTCGGCGCCGGCGCTGTTGGCAATTCGGGTGCGCTCGGCGAGGCTGATGAAAACGTCGGTCGAACGCGTGAGCTCGGCGCGGATGCCGCGGGCTTCCAGAGCCGCTTTGAGCCGGGTCGCGATCTGCAGCGCGAGATCCTTTTCCTGCGCGCCGGCGGACGACTGGGTACCGGGATCGTACCCGCCGTGCCCTGGATCGATCATCACAAGAAAACGGCCGGGCTGAGGATTGCCCTCATTCAAAGCGACGGGCGCGGGCGCAATTGGTGGCGCAAGAGAAACCGGACGCGGATTTTCTGTCGGCGCGTAGGCGACCGGACGCGCGATGGTCAGGGCAGGGCGCCGCGGAGCGACGTTGTGCACGATAATCGGCGCAGCGATATTCGGATCCGCGCCGGTGGTCGCGACTCGCAAGACTATTTCGTTTCGGTCGCGGAGCCGTGCAATCGCATAGTCGGATTTGCCGATCACCTCGACGATGATTCGCGACCCACTGTCCGACTGAATCGCACGGACGCTCAAGATCGGCGGCGTCTCTTGGCCAAATAACGGCCGCGGCGGAATCGCAACGCGAGTGCGCCCCAGCGAGATCCACAGTTCACTGCCATGGGTGCTGAGATCGGGTCGTGGAGGTGGTCCGCTGAAGCCGAAATGGATTTCGAGAGTCGGCCCACGACGCTCGATTCGCGCCGACGTCAGTACTGATGAAGAGAGACTCGCGCGCACCGGCGCGACCATCGCGCCAATCGTCGCCGTCGCCAGCGCCGCTGCCATCAACTTCCGCATCACCGCAACCTACCCAATAACCAAGGATAGCCGCCGCGAGGGACAATCTCCACGGCCCATCGAGCCCTGATACATCCCTTTTCTTCGAGACGCGCAGGGGCGTCAGGGTCCGGGATTCTTCACTTCGCTCTGAATGACAGAAGGAGAAGGCACCCTGTTACTTCTCTTGCTTGAGACGGGCGGCGAGGCCGGCGAGGGCGTTTAGCGCGTCCATCGGGGTCATGCGCTCGATGTCGAGTGCGCGGAGTTCATCGACGATGCGTTCGTCTCTCGGCGAGAACAGGCCTAGCTGAGGTGCGGGGGTTTTGGCGCGGCGGTCGCGCGCGATCCGCGGCATCCCGGCTTCGTCCAGCTCGCCTTGCTCGAGGTTCGCGAGAATTTCGCGCGCGCGGGTGATGATCGAATCGGGCAATCCCGCCAGGCGCGCCACTTCGATTCCGTAACTTCGCGACGCCGGCTGCTCGATCACACGGCGCAGGAAAATTACCTCGTCGCCCCATTCGCGGACCGCCATGCTCAAATTCCTGACCCGCGGACGCTCGCGCGCGAGGTCCGTCAGTTCGTGGAAATGCGTCGCGAACAGCACCTTGGCGCGAGTCTGATCGTGCAGGTACTCGGCGACGGCCCATGCGATCGCGAGCCCGTCGAAAGTGCTGGTGCCGCGGCCAACTTCGTCGAGTAGCAGCAGGCTGCGCTCCGAGAGCCCCTTGAGCAGGCGCGCCGTCTCGCTCATCTCGACCATGAAGGTGGATTCGCCGCGGCGAAGTTCGTCGCGCGCGCCGATTCGCGTCAGAACCCGATCGATAAGCCCGATAGTCGCCTCGGCCGCGGGAACGAAGCTGCCGATTTGCGCCATGATCGCAATCAACGCGACCTGGCGAAGATACGTCGACTTGCCGGCCATGTTGGGACCGGTGATCAGCAGGATTTGGCGCGTGTCAGGCTCGGCGTCGAGATCGTTGGGCACGAACTCGCCCGAGCGCATCCCGGCCTCGAGCACCGGATGGCGTCCGTCGCGCACGCGAATTCGCAGCCCGGTGTTGATCTTGGGACGCACGTAGCCGCGATGCCGCGCGACTTTTGCCAGCGACATCACTGCGTCGAATTCGCCAACGGCGCGAGCGGTTTCGAGGATCGTCGCGGAGTGCGACTGCAGGTCTCGGAGCAGCTTGGTGAAAATCTGGAGTTCGAGTTCCTTGAGCGCCGATTCCGCGGTCAGGATTTTGCGCTCGAGTTCCTTGAGCGCCGGCGTGGTGAAGCGTTCGGCGCTGACCAGCGTCTGCTTGCGCTCGTAGTCGGCGGGCACGCGCTCGAGATTGGTTTTCGTGATCTCGATGTAGTAGCCGAAAATATTGTTGTAGCGGACCTTGAGCGACGGGATTGCGGTGCGCTCGCGCTCGGTCGCCTCCAACTTTGCGATTACGCCGCGCGCGCCGACTGACAGACCGCGCAGCTCATCGACCTCGGCACTGAGGCCCGCGCGAATCACATTGCCGTCCCGCGGATTGACCGGAGGCTCGTCGGACAGTGTCGCCGCGATTTGCGCGACCAGCGCCGGCATTGGCGAGATTCGCGCGGCCTGCTCGCGGATAAGCGGGCTCTTGAGGGCTCCCATCGAGTTTTTCAATGAGTCCGCGGCGCCAAGCGCGTCGCCGAGACGAAGACAATCGCGCGGCGACGCTCGCATCGCACCGATTCGTCCCGCCAGCCGCTCGAGATCGCCGATTCGCTTCAGCGATTCGGCCAGCGTGCCGCCGAGGTCGGCGTCGAAGAGTTCTTCGAGCGCGTCGTGACGCGCGTTGATCGCATCGAGCGCAAGCAGCGGATAGATGATCCAGTTGCTGAGCGTGCGCGCGCCAACCGCGGTCAGCGTTTCGTCGAGAATCGACAGCAACGATCCCTTGCGCGCGCCGTCGGTCGAGCTGATCAGCTCCAGATGACGCCGCGTGGTTTCGTCCACCACCATGTACTCGGCGATGCGGTAGAGACGCGGCGCAGCGATGTGCGCGAGGTCGTGGCCGAAGGTGTCTTCGACATACAGCAGCGCGATTCCCGCCGTGTGGGCGATAGATTCGTGGAGATCTCCGGCGGCGTCCGTGAAGCGATTTCGAAACGCCGCGCTCGCGCGCTCAGTGCCGAACGATTCGTGATCGAGCGTCGTCAATGGACAGTTCAGGTCTTTCAGCAGGGCGCTCAGTTCACCGTCCTGCGCGGCGATTATTATTTCGCGCGGCGCGATTCGCGCGATTTCCTCGCACAGCGTCGAGGCCTCGCGGACTTGCGTCGCGAGAAATTCGCCGGTCGAGACGTCGAGCGCTGCCAGCGTGAACCCGATTCCTTCTGCGCCGGTAACCGCGACCAGGTAACTCTTCTCGGCTGCCGTCAGCACCATCTCCTCGCCGACGGTGCCGGGCGTTATCACGCGAACGATTTGCCGCGGCATCAGCTTGGGAGATTTGGGGTCGGGCGTGCCCTGCTCGCAGATCGCGACCTTGTGGCCGGCCTTCAGCAGCTTGGCGATGTACGGTTCGGCGCTATGGTAGGGCACGCCGCATAGCGGCACGCCGTCCTTGTTGCGCGAGGTGAGCTGGATGTCGAGCACGCGCGCGCCGACTTCGGCGTCCTCGAAAAACATTTCGTAAAAATCGCCGAGGCGAAAAAACAGGATCGCGTCTGGGACGCGCTGCTTGACGCTGAGATATTGCGCGATGAGAGGTGTTTGCTTGACTGCCACGGGCACTGAAAAACGATTGCGCTCACAATAGCAATAGCAAGCGGCGCGCGCCCACTTTTCGCTTTGCCGATTGCATCTCGATTTACTAAGGTTCGAGTGTTAATCACGCTCTATTACCGCTCGGACACATCAACAACAGGAGATTAAGAAAATGGCATCAGCATCAGCGTCATTGGAGTCCGCGACTCGCGGCGCCAAGTCGAGCGCAGCGCTTGAGTTCCTCAAGAGCTCGCCCAAAAAACTTCTTATCAACGGAAAATGGGTGCCCTCGAAGTCCGGCAAAACTTTCGAGACTCTCAACCCGTCCAACGAGCAGGTGCTCGCGATTGTCGCCGAGGGCGACAAGGCCGACGTCGACGAGGCCGTCAAGCACGCGCGCAAGGCATACGAGGAAGGCCCGTGGTCGAGGATGAGCCCGCATCAGCGCACCCATGCGCTGCTGAAGATTGCGGAACTGATCGACAAGCACGCGGAGGAGCTGGCCGAGCTCGAGACGCTCGACAACGGCAAGCCGCTGTTCGAGTCCAAAAATATCGACATCCCGGGCGCCGCCGAGACCTTCCGCTACTACGCGGGCTTCGCCACCAAGATTTACGGCGAGACCAACCCGTCCGATCCCTCGATGTTCAACTACACGCTGCGCGAGCCGGTCGGCGTCTGCGGACAGATCATCCCGTGGAATTTCCCGCTGCTGATGGCTTCGTGGAAAATTGCGCCCGCGCTCGCATGCGGCAACGTCGTCATCCTGAAGCCCGCCGAGCAGACTCCGCTGACCGCGCTTCGCCTCGGCGAACTTATCGTCGAGTCGGGACTGCCTGAGGGCGTCGTGCAGATTATCACCGGCTTCGGGCCCGGCGCCGGCAGCGCAATCGCCGAGCATCCTGATATCGACAAGGTCGCATTCACCGGCTCAACCGAGGTCGGCAAGCTGATCCTGCAAGCCTCAACCGGCAACTTGAAGCGCGTCTCGCTCGAGCTCGGCGGCAAGTCGCCCAATATCATTTTCCCCGACGCTGATATGCCGTCGGCGGTGTTCGGCTCTGCGCTCGGCATCTTCATGAACCAGGGCCAGGTCTGCTGCGCGGGTTCGCGCGTGTTCGTGCAGGAGAAGGTGTACGATCAGTTCACCGACGAGCTGTCGAAGATTGCGAGCGGGCTGACTCTCGGCAATCCGCTCGACCCGAACACTCGGATGGGGCCGCTGGTTTCCAAAGAGCAGCACGATCGCGTCAAGGGATATCTGAAAACCGGCAAGTCGGAAGGCGCGACCGCCAAGACCGGCGGCGAGCCGGGCAAGCAGGAATCCGGCTACTTCATCCAGCCAACGGTTTTCACCGGCGTGAACAACCAGATGAAGATCGCGCGCGAGGAAATCTTCGGGCCGGTCGCCTCGGCGATCAAATTCAAGGACGAGAACGACGTCATCGCGCAGGGCAACGACACGACCTACGGCCTGGCGGCGGCGGTGTGGACCAAGGACATCAATCGCGCGCTGACGGTCGCGCGCAAGCTCAAGGCCGGCACGGTCTGGATCAACACATACGGTCAGATCGATCCGATGTCGCCGTTCGGTGGCTACAAGCAGTCAGGCTTCGGCCGCGAGCTAGGCAAGTACGCGATTGATCTGTACACGCAGATCAAGTCGGTGTACGCGAAGATCGGCTAGTTGGAGAAATGGAGCGAATAGCAGGAGAGGGCGCCCAATCGGCGCCCTTTCCTTTTTTCTTGTGTCATCCCGAGCGAA
>PMOH01000299.1 GCA_003161515.1 Deltaproteobacteria bacterium | reverse complement strand
GGATCGATTTGCAAGTCGCGATTTTTCTCCGAGGCGAGGCGAAGTTTAACCGCACAGTTGCCGCAGATAAAGGCCTGCTGTCGAAAGCCGCCGGTGTCCTCGACCGA
Source organism: Deltaproteobacteria bacterium (assembly GCA_003161515.1). Lineage (GTDB taxonomy): Bacteria > Desulfobacterota > Binatia > Binatales > Binataceae > Binatus. The sequence continues at coordinate 19,200 of PMOH01000299.1, read as the reverse complement.
AATGCGCAACAACCACTCCGAAAATTCGCGGCGACATATCGCGCAGTGAAATTTGCCGGAATGTGAGTCTGTATCATTCATAGCAACTTGTTATTCTATATCATTGCTTCAGCGCTTTGCGCTGTGGTATTTCCGTTGCACCGATGAATTTCACGACGGTTCGCAAGAATCCGCATCTCCGTCAGCATTTTCGGACCGCTGGTCCCGTTATTCGGTCCGTTCGCGGCCCAGGCGCCTGCCCTCGAGCTTTCCGCGACTAAGCGATTGACGTTACCCGTCGTCGCGATGCGGCGCGGGAATGTCTCACTACTATGGATCAGGCGCTTACCAAGCAGAAAATCAGGGAATTGCGTGCATTGGTCGGCGACGGCGATCGCGTAGCCATCGTGCTGCAGGACGACCCTGATCCCGACGCGATGTCGAGCGGGATCGCGCTGCGCACTCTGCTCGGGCGCAACAAGCAGACCACTCCGCTGTTCGCGTTCAAGCCCGTCACGCGGCCGGAAAATCTCACCATGGTGCATATGCTGGAGATTGAAATCCAGCCGGCCACGACTGAGGACCTGCGCGCGTTCGACAAGATTGCGATGGTCGATGTGCAGCCGCCGTTCTTCGGCGAGAAAATTCCGCGCGCCGACATCGCGATCGATCACCATCCCGGGTATCCCGGCGGCGCCGCTCCGTTCGAAGATGTGCGCATCAAGTACGGCGCGACTGCGACTATCATGACCGAGTACCTGGTCACCGCCGACGAAAAAATCAGCGAGCGGCTGGCGACCGCGCTGCTTTACGGAATCCGCAGCGACACGTTGGCATTGTCGCGACGCGTCACCGACGACGACCTGCAGGCGTTCGCGCATCTCACGCCGCTCGCCAACTACAGCATGCTTCGGCAGATCGATCGTCCCGAGCTGCCGCTAAGTTTCGCGCATATCCTGGCGGGCGCGATGAAGCGGCTGGTGGTCAAGGATCGCCTGGTCGTGCTCAATCTCGGCACCGTCAAGCGCGACGACCTGATCGTGCAGATGGCGGACTTCTGTCTGCAGTTCGAGGGCGTATCGTGGGTCGCGGTCGCGGGCAAGCTCGAAGGCAAGCTGGTGATCAGCGTTCGCAACCACGGGATGAGCGGTCAAAACGCCGGCGAGACTGTGAAAAATCTGTTCGCCGATATCGGCAGCGCCGGCGGGCATCGCAATATGTCGAAGGCGGTGATCCCGTTGCGAGCATGGCGCCGTCGCGAGGGCACGACTCGCGACTCGCAAATCGAAGCGCGGCTGCGCGAGTTGTTCAGCGCGCGGATCAAGAAGGACGCGGCCGAAGCTGCCGCCGCTCGCAGTGCGCCCGCGCGTAACGGCAGCTGACTTGGGCCGCGCGCCGAGTCAGATCGCCGGTTTACCGGTTTCGACAATTTCCATATCTTTGTTCTTATCCATGAGTTTTCTGTTGCGATGAGTCCGACGCCTTCCAGAATCTCCACGTTCGAATTCCTGGCGCCGATAATCGTCGGCTGCGCGTTGTTCATGGAGATGCTCGACGCGACGGTTATCTCGACCGCGCTGCCGGCGATGGCGCGGTCGCTGCACGAAGATCCGATCAAGCTCAACCTCGCGATCACGTCGTACCTGCTGAGTCTCGCCGTCTTCATTCCGATCAGCGGATGGCTGGCGGATCACTTCGGCGCGCGCACAGTCTTTCGCACCGCGATCGTGATCTTCACGACGGGTTCAATATTCTGCGGATTCTCGAATTCGCTGCCGGAGCTGGTCGCCGCGCGTATTTTGCAAGGCTTCGGTGGCGCNNACCGCGATGTCTTACTTGACCGTGCCTGCGGTGCTGGGTCCGGTGGTCGGGCCACCGGTCGGCGGCTTCATCGTGACGTATTATTCGTGGCGCTGGATTTTCTTTATCAACGTGCCAATCGGCGCGCTCGGTTTCATGCTGGTCACCTGGTACATCCCCAACATCCGCGAGGAAATCTCCTTGCCGCTCGACTTCCGCGGATTTCTGCTTACCGGGCTGGGGCTGGCGGGCCTGGTCTCCGGCTTCGAGTCGATCGGCCGCGGCGTTATCCCCGCGAGCATCACCATGTGTGTGATGGCGGCGGGTGGCGTCTGCATGGCGCTCTACATCCTTCACGCGAAGCGCATCGACTATCCGATCATCGATCTCAGTTTGTTGAAAATCCCGACCTTCCTGGTGGCCACGTTGGGCGGCGGACTTTTTCGTATGGGCATCGGCGCATTGCCATTTCTATTGGCGATGCTGCTGCAAGTCGTTTTCGGCCTGTCGCCGTTCGCTTCCGGAATGCTGACCTTCACCAGCGCTGCCGGCGCCTTGTTTATGAAGGCCACCGCGACCCCGATCATTCGCCGCCTCGGCTTTCGTACGATATTGATCTCCAATGGCGTGCTGAGCGCCTTCATCATGGCGAGCTACGCGCTGTTCCGGCCGACGACGCCCCACTTCCTCATCGTGGCGGCGCTCCTGTCGGGCGGATTCTTCCGCTCGTTACAATTCACCGCGCTGGGAACCCTGGCGTACGCCGACGTGCCCGACCGATTGATGAGCAGCGCGAGCACTCTGTCGAGCATGGCGCAGCAACTGTTCCTCAGCCTCGGCGTCGCGCTGGGCGCGATGCTGTTGCACATGAGCCTGCGCTCGAGCGGATCCGCTCATCTGTCAACTCATGATTTCACGCCGGCTTTTTTGGTGATGGGACTTCTCGCGCTGCTGTCGTCGATCTTTTTCCTGCCGCTGGAATATCACGCCGGCGACGAAGTGAGCGGCCGCCAGCGCGGCGTCGAACTTTCTCACACGCCGCAAACCGTCACGGAAGCCGATTGATCGCGCGCAGTCGTTCGACCTTTGCCGTCGATACCTTTATCGTAGTCGTTGTGAATGTGGCGGAGGCGACTGTGGAGGTTCAGAACCGGCTCGGACTTCATCTGCGAGCCGCATCCGCGCTCGCGCAAACGGCCGCGCAATTCACCTCGAAGATCATGATCGGCACAGACAAGGACGATCTCGTCAGCGCCAAAAGCATGACCAGCCTGATGATGCTCGGTGCCGCGCAAGGCTCGAAGTTAAAAGTCCGCGCCGAAGGCCCCGACGCCAAGGAAGCGCTAAAGGCAGTGCAGACGCTGTTCGACGACCGCTTCGGTGAGGAATAGGGGAGCGCCCTGGGAATTTCTCTCTACGATCTGCCGGTTCCGGTTCTAATGCGTCCAGGCTGTACCACCGTGAATCGTGATGAGAGTTCCTCGCCTATGCGATCCACCACATCGAGCGCGGAATCGGCCATCGCTCGGCGCGCATTTGCGGAAAATCGAAAGAGCACGACACCCGAGCTGCCAAGACCTTCCGCGTACACGAGTTCACCGAAATCGGTGTCTTCAGTGAGTAGGACGCGCCTTTCATCTCGAGCGAGCTTCAGGACTTCTTCATCTCCAGTTCGTGGCGAGACCTCTGCGATCGCCAAGACGTCGTGCTGGGCGGACCGAAGCGCGCGCACTACGGCAAAGTCGCAGCTTTCGTCGGCGAGGAATCGCACTGCTCAGGATTTCGCGTTGGTCGAAGCGCTAGGGAGCAAGATAATTTCTTCATGCGCTATCGTCTCTGCGGCGTAGGCGATCGCGGCGCGGATGTCTTCGCGCGCGAGCCGCGGGTACGCATCAAGCAGATCTTCCTCGGTCGCACCTTCCGCGAGCTTGCGAAGAACTAGTTCTACTTTGATCCGCGTCCCTTTGATGACGGGCTTTCCCATCATCACTTTCGGGTCGATCTCGATTCGATCTGTTGTCATAAACTGGCCTATTATCAGCCTAACAGATGATACAACCGCGGAGTCTTCGCAGGCAATGCGAGAATCCGATTTCCGATTAAAAGGCGCGCCTCATCTTGATTCTGTCCGATTGGTCAGTTATATCTTCACTACCTGAAAATCTTGCGGCGCACTGCCGTTTTCCTGCTTTTTTCGATGGCAGGCAGGCGCTATGCTGACCGCTCTGAAATACAGAATTCATTTGAAGCCCCCAATCCTGCGCGCCACATACGTCAGTTGAATTCCGGTTTGCGACAGGCCGCTCGACAAGCCGAAACCCGCTTTGCAAGGAGCAATCGCGAATAATGCCGCTTAAGGATTTCCTGTTCACTTCCGAGTCGGTCTCCGAGGGCCATCCGGACAAAATGTGCGACCAGATTTCGGACGCCGTCCTCGACGCGCTCCTCAAAGAAGACCCCAACTCGCGGGTCGCCCTCGAGTCGCTCGCCAAAACCGGGCTGATCGTGCTCGCCGGCGAGATTACCAGCAAGGCGCGTCCCGACTACGTGAAAATCGCGCGACAGACCGCTATCGACATCGGATACAACAGCACCGAGGTCGGCTTCGACGGCAACATGTGCGCCGTGCTGACCGCGATCGAGCCGCAGTCGGCCGACATCTCGCAGGGCGTGACCGAGGGCGAAGGCCTCCACAAGGAACAGGGCGCCGGCGATCAGGGCCTGATGTTCGGTTTCGCGTGCGACGAGACGCCTGAGATCATGCCGTTGCCGATCGCGATGGCGCATCGGCTGATGGAAAATCTCACCAAGCTGCGCAAAAGCAAGCAACTGGATTTTCTGCGGCCCGACGCCAAGAGCCAGGTCACGGTGCGCTACGTCGATGGGCGCCCGGTCGAAGTGACGGCGGTCGTAGTCTCAACCCAGCATTCGCCGGAGGTCAAATACGAAAGAATCCGCGAGTCGGTTATCGAAGAGCTGATCAAGAAGACGATTCCCGCGAAGTACCTGACGCGCTCGACGATCTACCACGTCAATCCGACCGGCAGCTTCATCATCGGCGGACCGCATGGCGACTGCGGACTGACCGGGCGCAAAATAATCGTCGATACTTACGGCGGCTACGGCCGACACGGCGGAGGCGCGTTCTCGGGCAAGGACCCGAGCAAGGTCGATCGATCGGCCTGCTACATGGCGCGTCACGTCGCGAAAAATGTCGTCGCGGCGGGACTCGCGACGAAGTGCGAAATCCAGGTTGCCTACGCGATCGGCGTCGCGGAGCCGGTCTCGCTGCTAGTCGACACCTTCGACACCGGCATCGTGCCCGAGAACAAACTCTCCGCAACTTTGCGCGAGCTGTTCGATTTCCGGCCCGCCGGAATTATCAAGACGCTCAACCTGAAGCGTCCGATCTATCAGCCGACCGCCGCTTACGGCCATTTTGGCCGCGACCCGCACGACGGACTGTTCCCGTGGGAGCGCGTCGATATGGCTGAGACCCTGCGCAACGCATTCGGGCTCAACGGCCGCAGTTGATCGCAATCGCCACCCTCTTAAATTCTAAAAAAGGAAAAGCAATGGCCACGACGGCAAGAAAGCTCAAAGCACTTCCCAAATCCCGTACCAACGGCAACGGCCGCGACTTCGACGTGCATGACCTCGGACTCGCCGAGGCCGGGCGCAAGCGAATCGAATGGGCCGACAAGCAGATGCCGGTGCTGCGCCGCCTGCGCGAGCGATTTACCAAGGAGCAGCCACTCAAGGGCCAGCGGATGGGCGCGTGCCTGCATATCACTTGCGAAACCGCCAACCTGCTCCGCACTCTGAAGGCGGGCGGCGCCGAAGTGATCGCATGCGCGTCGAATCCGCTCTCGACCCAGGATGACGTCGCCGCGGCGCTGGTCGATCAATACGGCATTCCGACCTTCGCCATTCACGGCGAGGATCGCGATACCTACTACAGTCATCTGCGCGCCGTGCTCGAACGTCGTCCGACGATCACGATGGACGACGGCGCCGACCTGGTCAGCCTCCTGCACACCGAGTTCGCCAACCAGGCCGACGACGTGAAGGCCAGCATGGAGGAAACCACCACCGGCGTGATCCGGCTGCGCGCGATGGCCAAAGACGGCGCGCTCAAGATTCCGGTGGTCGCGGTCAACGACGCGCAGACCAAGCATCTGTTCGACAATCGCTACGGCACCGGGCAGTCCACCCTCGACGGGATCATCCGCGCAACCGGCGTGCTGATCGCGGGCTCGGTCGTGGTCGTCGCCGGCTACGGATATTGCGGACGCGGCATCGCGTCACGCGCGCGCGGCCTCGGCGCCGACGTGGTCGTCACGGAAGTCGATCCGATTCGCGCGTTGGAAGCCGCGATGGACGGTTTCCGCGTGATGAAAATGATCGACGCAGCGAAAGTCGGCGACATCTTCATCACCGCCACCGGCGACAAGCACGTCCTCACGTCGGCGCATTTCACCCAGATGAAAGACGGCGCGTTTCTGAGCAACTCAGGCCATTTCGACATCGAAATCGACGTCGCCTACCTGAACGACGCCGCGAAAAAAGTCGATCGCGACGTAACCCGCAACATCGACGCGTATCATCTCTCCAACGGCCGTATTGTCTATCTGCTGGGCGAAGGCCGCCTGGTAAACCTCGCATGCGCCGAAGGCCATCCCGCGCAGGTCATGGACATGAGCTTCGCCACGCAAGCGATGGCTTCAGAGTGGGCCGCGAAGAGCACTCAGATGACCGTCAAAGTTCACGAAGTGCCGCTGGAGATCGAACAAGAAATCGCCGGCGTAAAGCTCGCGGCAATGAGCATCAAGATCGACACACTAACAGCCGAACAGCGCAAATACCTGGCCAGCTGGGAATCCGGCACCTAGACGGTTACGCCGCGCGGCGGCGCTTGGCACGGACGGGGCGAATCAACACTTCGGCCGGAATTCCAAAGCGCTCGTGTAAACGCCGGATCATCTCCAGCGTCAACGGGCGCTTGCGGTGCATTACTTCATACACTCGGCTGCGCCCGCCGATCACGCCAACCAAAGCTCGGGTGTCGAGTCCCTGTTGCTCAAGGCGGAACCGAATCGCCTCAATCGGGTCGGGTGGATCCATCGGGAAATGCTCGCTCTCGTATGCATCGACCAGCGTCACCAGTACGTCCAGCCTGTCCCCTTCGGCAGTTCCATCCTTCGCACCCCACAAGCGTTGAATCTCGAGCAGCGCCCGCTCGTGGTCTGCATTACTTCGAATTGGCTTAATCTCCATACTCCACCGCCCTTGCGTCGATCTTGTCGTAGTCCCGGTGCGATCCGATCCATTTGATATAAATTGCTTGGCGCCGGTAGTCGATCGCCGTCACCATCCTGTAGTCATTTCCCTTAATGTTAAACACGACCCGATCGCTGCTGACGATGCTGGCCGTGCCGTAGTTCCGCTTCACATCTGCTGAGCTGCTCCACTTGGCCCGCTGAGCTTCGCGATGCCACGCGTCTAGCGCGGCCGCGACCGCCTTTTGACTCTGTTGCCCCTTGAGTGACTCCGCGAATTGCAGCAAAGTTCGTCGTGCCAGCACTCGCACAACTGCAGTGTAGCATCGTTCCCAAGGTGGGAACAACTGCGCGTTGAGGTTATCAAATGAAACCAGAAAAAATCGACATCGAACAGGCACGACACGCCACCGGACTTCGGATCGTCACGCTCGCGTATATCCCTAGCCCGTGGGGCGAGGCGCTCAAGGGCATCCTGCATATCAAGCAGCTTCCGCATGCGCGGGTCGGGCATGTTTTTGGATCGCCGACCACGACGCTCCGCGAATGGAGCGGGCAGGACAGCTTTCCCGTCATGGCATGGAACGACGAGCCTCCGCGCACGACGTGGATCGATCAGCTCAATCTCGCCGAGCGCTTGGCGCCGACGCCGCGCCTCATCCCGGAACAGTTCGAGGATCGCGTCTTGATGTTCGGCTACTGCAACGAACTATTCGGCGAGAACGGCATCGGATGGACCGAGCGGCTGCGCGGAGTGCATGAACAGATCACGAAACCGGGCGGCGATCCGGCAGGCGTGTCGGCATACCTGGGAAAGAAATACGGCTACACCCCGGAAATCGGCGAACGCGCCACGCAGCGAGTAGCGTCGGGTATCGCCGCGCTCGCAAAGCGGCTCCAGGAGCAGAAGTCCCGCGGCAGCCGATTCTTCATCGGCGACAATCTTTCCGCGATGGACGTTTACTGGGCCGCTTCCTCGAATGCGATGAAACCACTAGTGCCCGAGCTATGCCCTATGAGCGATCAGATTCGCCAAGTGTTCACGATCATCGAACCGTCCATCGTCGATGCGATGCATCCGATTCTAATCGAGCATCGCGATTTCATTTTCAAGAACTACCTCGAGCTGCCGGTTGATCTTTCGTAAGCGAGACGAGACTAGCGCGCCTTCAACTCGGCGTCGGTCGCCTGATCCAGGTAGTCGCCCGCGGACAGACCGCGCGGATTGCGATCCCGGATCGATCGCACCACGTGCTTTAGCGCGTCGATCAATTCGTGCTCGCTGAGGCGCGGATAGAGCATTCGCGCGAGACGGCTGCCGTCGCGTGCGCCGCCTACCATCAGCACGTAGTCATTCTTGCCGTAACCGATAATCCCGATCTCGGCGGTTGGCGGACGCGAGCAACTGTTGGGGCATCCGGCCATCCGGATCATCACATCAACCTCGCCGAGGCCCTCGCGTTCCAGTTCCGCGAGATAGCGCGGGAGCGCGCGCTCCGCATGCGTCATCGCCAGGCCGCAGGTCGGCTTCGCCGGACACGCCATCGCGAGCCGCCGGATTGCGGGTACGTCGCTAGCGAAGGGCACACCGTGTTCTGCGAGCGTCCGTTCGATCCACTCGCGGCGTGCGGTTGGCACGTGCGCCAAGATCAGATGCTGATTGGGCGAGATGCGCACGGCGATTCCCTCGACCTCCGAAACCATGCGGCGGATCGCACTTCGATATTTGATCGCAGGCTCATCGCGCACCCGTCCGCTGGGAATCAGAATTCCAACGTAATGAAAATCGCCGGTCCTGGACTCCCGATGCCATCCCAGGTGATCGCGCACCGGCGGAAGCGGGACCGGTTCGGCGTCGGCGAGCGCGATTCCAAAACGTTCGCGCAGATCCTCTTTGACAGCGGCCACTCCGAGGCGGCGAATCGTGTACTTCCATCGCGCGGCGCGACGGTTTCGCCGCTCGCCTTGCTCACGTTGTATCGTCGCGATCGCGCGCACCGTTTGCACTACTTGATCGCGCTGCACGACGCCCAGATGCATCGCCAACAGCGGCATCGTCGCGGGCTGATTGTGCGTCGCGCCCATCCCACCGCCGCTGTAGAGATCGTATCCAATGACCTTGCGACCATTTTTATCGACGCGTGGGAGAAAGCCGACGTCCTGCGTCAGCAGATCGACGCTATTGTCGTGCGGATGCGCAAAGCCGACTTTGAACTTTCGCGGCAGATACTGTGTACCGTAGATCGGCTCTTCCGAGTTCAGCGGCGCGATTTGTTGTCCGCTCTCGTCGCTGAGAAAGACCTGGTAGTAGGCCGAACTCCGCGGCGCCATCTCGCGCGCCACCGCATGCGCGAGTTTGTACGTATCGAGCGGCAGCTCGGCGTCGAGATCATCAATCGGACTCGCGACCGTGTTGCGATTTATGTCGCCGCACGCGCCGAGAGTCGTGAGCTGGTAACCGTTGTCGCTGACGGTCGCGTTGATCTCGCGAATCAGCGAACTCAGATTGTGCCCGCGCACGTAGTGGAATTGAACGCCCTGCCGCGCCGTGAGCCGGATGCTGCCGTCCGCGTACCTGTCCGCAGCGGCATCGAGCGCGAGCCAATTCGCCGGCGTGAGCTCGCCTGCGGGAATCTTGACCCGTACCATGAAGATGAAGTCGCCGTCTTTCTTGCCGCTCTCGTTACGCTCGCGCTGCTTGTAGATACCGAAGTGTTTTGAAATTTCCTTGGCGTGCTCGCTGATCGTCTCGGCCTGTCGCGCGCTCAGCGCGTCGATCTCCGATCGCATCGTATGCCGGCTCTCGTGGGTCGAGTGGACGTAGAAGAGTCCCGCGCTCGAACTCTTGAGCCGCTCGACGGTGGACATTTCCTCCACGCTCGCGTTTTCGAGCGTGACCGGAAGGTGGTCGCGGTGATGCTTGGATTCCATTGGTAAGGACGAGCCGAATTAATTTAGTTAAATGGATTCTTTAGGCCGAAGCGAGCCCCGGAGAGCGCCAAAGATATTCGGTCGCAGTTGTTCGTCGATCTTGAAGCGCGACTGCTACAGCAAATCTTATCCGATTTTGTAACCTGTCACGTTATTGGTTACACTAGCGCCTCAATGGCCATGTACAATCCGCCGCATCCTGGCGAAGTGATCCGCGAACTGTGCCTCCAACCGCTCGGCATTTCGGTTACGGTCGCGGCCAAGGGTCTCGGCGTCATCCGCAAAGCGTTGTCGGAACTGCTGAACGGCAGGTCGGGAGTCAGCCCATCGATGGCGATGCGGCTCGCGATTGCATTCGACACGTCGCGAGGGTTGGCTCAACATGCAGCAGCAATACGACCTCCACCGCGCGCGAAAGAATCCGGCGCTTCCCCGCGTCAAAAGGCTGAAAGCCGCTTGATCGCTAGTCGTCGATTTTGACGCGGGACCAGCGGCGGTAGACTTCGCCGCATCCGATCGATGCGCCTATCAGCGCCAGCGCGAGGAAAAACTTTGGCGACAGCGGATGCCATAGTGCGTCGCCAAGAAAGGCGTACAGGATCGTTCCCGGGACCATGCCGATCATTGTCGCCCAGAAATAATCGTAAAACGTGATCGGAGACGCGCCCGCCAGCAGGTTCAGCGCGTTGTACGGAATCACCGGGACGAACCGCAGGTAGAGGATTATCTGGAAGCCGTGCTTCGCGATTCGCTGAAGCATCGCATGGAATCGCTCGCCGACGATTTGCTCGACGAACGACTTGCCGAGAAATCTCCCCGCCGCGAATGCGACCATCGCGCCGACGTCGCCGCCGATCAGCGAATACACCGATCCCCACTTGGTGCCGAACGCCAGCCCGCCCGCGATCGTCATCACCGCGCCGGGCACCAGGAACGACGGCCCCACCGCGTACAGCAGCATGTAGATGACGGGGCCCCATGCGCCCCACTTGATGACTTCGACCTTGACCGTCGCGGGATCGCTAATCCAGTTCCAGTGCTCGATGACGAGCCAGATTGAGCCGCCGATGATGATCGCGATGATCGCGAGCTTGAGCGCGTTCATCAGCCAGGAGCTTTTGGCGCTCGGCTTATTCGATTCGGTCTTGATGGGATTGATCGCGGCCACGATCCTTGAATGATATTGGGCGGCGGCGCGGCGTGACAAGGCTTGACGCGCGCGTTGTGGGGGAATCGCGATGCGATTAAAGTCGGCGCAATGACCGAAACACCAAATCGCAAAGGAAGACATCGCCATGAACGAACTCGCGGATAAGGTCGCGATCATTACGGGCGGCGGCTACGGAATCGGCAAACAAATCGCGCTGAAGTACGGCGCCGCCGGCGCGAAGATCGTAATCGCGGCACGTTCGGTCGATCCGATGAAGCAGACGTGTGCCGAGCTCGAGCGGCTCGGCGCGCGCGCGATTCAGGTGAGCACCGACGTTTCCAAGGAAGCCGACTGCGCGAAGATGGCGGCCGAGACAGTGAAGGCATTCGGGCGCATCGACATTCTCGTCAACAACGCCGGTATCTCGGGACCGACCAAGCGAATCACCGAAATGTCGCTGGCGGAATGGCAGGAGACGATCGATATCGACCTGACCGGGACCTGGCTCGCGACTCGCGCGGTGCTGCCGACGATGGACAAGCAGCGGTCGGGCAACGTCATCAACATTTCGTCGGGCGCGGGGCGGCGCGGCTATCCGATGCGATCGCCATACGCGGCGGCAAAGTGGGCGATGATTGGGCTCACGCAAACGATCGCCGGCGAATGGGGTCAGCGCGGCATCCGATGCAACTGCATTTGTCCCGGTGCGATCGAGGGCGAGAGAATCGAACGCGTGATGCGCGCGCGGGCCGATGCGCTGAAGCAGCCGTACGAGCAGATTCGCGGCCAGTTCCTGTCGCAAGCCGCGCTGAACCGAATGGCGACGGAAGAGGAAGTCGCACGGGTCGCAATGTTCCTCGCGCTAGACACGTCGGCGGGAATGACCGGTCAGACGATGAACGTCGATTGCGGCAGCATCATGAATTAGGGTGCCGTTTTTGTGCGGAGACAGAGTCCTGACCGTGCGAGGTCGATTGCGGCATCATAAAGCTCTGATTGTCGGCCTCGAGAAACAACGGCGGAACCGCGCGCACTCCCAAGCGAACGACAGCTACCTGAGCAGCGGACATCGCTATTACGACGTCTCGGTTCCGACTCTCAGAACGCTGGCGAAAGCGTGGCTCAAAACAAACGGAGACATTCCCGACCCAGAATTCCTGGCCGTTCTAGACCGTCTCTATCGTGGGAAATCGTACGAAGAGAAGGTGCTGGCTAGCATCCTGCTCTCGTATCATCGAACCCGTCCCAACTCGATCGGGCCAAAGCTTCTCGATAGCTGGCTCGATCATCTTGTCGGATGGGCGGAGATCGATTCGCTTTGCGTATTCTCGTCGTCAGCGGCGAGACGGAATTTCACAGACGATGAGATCCTGGCAGATTGGAGCGAATGGGTGCGATTTATCCGCAAACTCTCGGGCGACAAGAACATCAACAAACGACGCGCGGCGTTGGTCTTCCTGACCGTCCCGCTGCGCTACTCGAAGGATGAAAGAGTTGCCGCGCTTGGGTTCGAAGTGATCGAAAAGCTGAAGTCTGAGCGGCACATCATGATCACCAAGGCCGTGTCCTGGCTGCTGCGCAGCATGGTGCGGCACCACCAGCGGGCGGTCGCCGCTTACGTCCGGGAAAACCGGCACTCGCTTCCGGCGATTGCGGTGCGCGAAACTACGCGCAAGATCACGACGGGCCGGAAGTAGGCAGCTATTTGGGCGAGGAAGGATTAGCGTGCGATGTCGTTGTCGCGCACGGTGCTGGCGAGGCCGGCGCTCTCTAGGCGTTTCATTAGTTCGCGGGCGAGGACGGGGGAGCGATGGCGTCCGCCGGTGCATCCGAGGCCCACGGTCAGGTAGCTTTTGCCTTCGCGCTGATAGAGCGGGATCAGAAAATCGAACAGGCGGCCGACTTCGTCGATAAAACGCTTCGATTCCGGCTGCGCCATCACGTACTCGTGCACGCGCGGATCATTTCCGGTCAGCGGGCGCAGCTCGGGGATGAAGAACGGATTCGGGATGAAGCGCACGTCGAGCACGACGTCCATCCCGACCGGCAGGCCGTACTTGTAGCCGAACGATACGATCGAGACCGCCATCCGCGATCCCGAATTCGCGCCGAGGACTGCGGCGGTCACTACTTCGCGCAGTTCATGGACGGTGAGCGTGGTCGTATCGATCACGCGGTTGGCGCGCTCGCGCATCTCGGCCAGCGCGAGGCGTTCGGCGCGGATACTCTCGGCGACACTCGCACCGATCGCAGCCATCGGATGCGGCCGGCGGGTCTCGGAGTAGCGGCGCGCGAGCACGTCGTCGGAGGCGTCGAGAAAAATTACGTCGGGATGGATTCCAGCCGCGTCGAGCTCGGCGAATATCCGGGGCCATTGCGGAAAGAACAGCCGTTCGCGCGAATCAACTCCGAGCGCGACGCCCTTCAGCGCGGGATCGCGTCCCGCCGCGAGCATCGCGACATTTTGCGCCAGCGCGACCGGAAGATTGTCAACGCAGTAAAAGCCGAGGTCCTCGAGCACGCGCATCGCCGACGCACGCCCCGAACCTGAGACACCGGTGACGATTATCAGGCGAGGTGTCTGAGGCGAGCTCATCGAACGCGATAGATCGGATCAGTACTTGTTGTCTTCTTCCTTGATCAGGTTGTACAGCTCGTCAGCGTCCTTGGCGGCGAGCAAGCGGCTTCGAAAAGAACTTTCCTTGAGCAGTCGCGAGACTCGTGCGAGGGCCTTGAGGTGCAGACTGGCGGAATCTTCGGGCGCGACCAGCACGAAGAACAGCTGCGACGGGCCGCCGTCGAGCGAATCGAAATCGACGCCCTCGACGTGACGCCCGAACGCTCCGATTATTTTTGTTACGCCGCGCAACTTGCCGTGCGGAATCGCGATTCCGTCGCCGATCGCAGTCGAGCCGAGCCGTTCGCGCTCCGCCAGCACCGCAGTCAGATCGCTGAGCTTGATCTCTTTGTACTTGGCGGCCAGCGCTTTCGCGAGTTCGTTGAGCACGTCGGGCTTGGTGGTCCCCTTCAGGTCGGCAATGACCATGTCGGAGCTGAGGATATCGGTAATTTTCATCTATGCGTCCAGATTAAATCGAAATCGAGATGGCGAGCACAGCCAGCGGACCCCCGCAAATCAAATTTCCTCGCTGGCGCTCAGGACCTCGCCGGTCGAGAGCGATCTGACTTTTTTCGCCTTGAATTTTTCCAGATGCTTCTTCAGTTGGCGCCCGACCTTGTCCGTGAGCAGGTCGATAACCGAGTAGAGATCCTTGGTTTCTTCCTGCGCGACCACCGACAGGCGCCCTGATTTGACAGTAACTTCGCCGTGCTGCCGATATTTGTCAACCGTGAGAATCAGATGCGCCTGGCAGGTTCTTTTGATCAACTTGCCGAGGTGCGCGAATTTTTTTTCCGCGTACAGCCGGATCGCATCGGTCGGCTCGACGTGTCGAAACGTCACTGTCATTTCAGTCACCGGCGCGTTTGCGATCCGCTCGGCGCGACGCACTTTGCGGACGGTCGCGCGGCCGCGCTTGCCCTGCTTCTCGATTTTGTTCTTCACGTTTTTTACCGTCCGCCGCGAACATTCATTCATCCGATCTGTTTGCGATTTGCCGACGGCGGGATTCCCATCGCCTGCCGATACTTGGCCACCGTGCGCCGCGCGATATTGATTTGCTTGGCGCGCAGCATCTCCGCGATCGCCTGATCCGAGAGCGGGTTCTGCGGCGTTTCCTGCGTCACCATCCCGCGGATCTGTTCCTTGACCGTCTCGGCGCTCACGTCTTCGCCGCCGGCGCCCTTGACCCCCGAGGTGAAGAAAAATTTAAGCTCGTAGATTCCCTGCGGCGTATGCGCGTACTTGTTGGCGGTCGCGCGGCTGATGGTCGATTCGTGCATCCCGATGTCTTCGGCGACATCCTTGAGCACCAGCGGCTTCAGCAGGCTGATGCCGTGATCGAAAAACGCGCGCTGGAATTTCACGATCGAGGTCGCGACTTTGAAGATCGTCTGCTGGCGCTGGTAAATGGATTTCACCAGCCATCGCGCCGAACGCAGCCGCTCCTGCAGATACTCGCGCGTCTCGGGCGCGACATCGACATCGTTGAGCACGCGCTGGTAGTAGCCCGCCAGGCGCAGGCGCGGCACCGCGTCGCGATTGAGCGTGACGACGTAGTCCTCGCCAACCTTGTGAATGTAAACGTCGGGCACCACGTAGGTCGGCTCGTCGCCGCCGTAGTCGCGTCCGGGCTTGGGCTCGAGCAGCGAGATTACCTTGGCCGCCTGCCCGACGGTCTCGACCGGTACGTTCAGAACCTTGGCGATTTCCGCGTAGCGATGCTTTTCGAGCAGGTCCAGGTGATTGCTGATGATTCGCGCGGCCAGCGATTCTTCCATTCCGAGGTTCTGCAGCTGCGCCAGCAGGCATTCGCGAAGATCGCGCGCGGCGACCCCGGGCGGATCGAAACGCTGCAGGCGCGCGAGCACGCGCTCGACTTCGGCGGGCGCAACTTCGAGCTGCGCCGCGAGCTCTTCGACCGGAGTCTCGAGATATCCGTCTTCGTTGAGATTGTAGATGATAGTCGCGCCGATCGGCTGGTCGGATTCGGGCAGGCTCGACATCCTGAGCTGGAACATCATGTGGTCTTCGAGCGAACTGCGGCGCAGCGGCGTGTTTTCGAGCGCGCTGCGATGGTCGTCGTCGTTGTCGGCCGGCGTGCTTTCCTGCCAGTTGTTCGAGTAGGTCTCGAGATACTCGCGCCAGTCGAGTTTTTCGAGATTGTTGAGTTCCTTGATCTCGAGCGCGGCGTCGCGCGCTTCGATTTCGGTGGTGGAGGCCGGCTTTTCCTCGCGCGATCCGGTTTCCCAATCGTCGTCGGAATTCGCACCGTTCAGAGCGTCACCCTCGGGCGGCAGCGGCTCGCCGTCGGCCTGTGCGGCGGCCTCAGGTTCTGACATTTCAGATTCGGCGGCGGATTCGGCGGGACTTTGATCGAGCGGCTCGAGCATCGGATTCTGCTCGAGTTCCGATTGCACGATCGCTTCGAGTTCAGGGAGCGAAAGCTGCAGAATCTTGATCGCCTGCTGTAACTGCGGCGTCATCACCAGTTGCTGGCGAAGCCGCAAATCCTGTCCGAGTTTTACTTCCAGTGCCATCGGATAATTGCCTACTGTACCGCCGTCGTTCCAGGTTCCGGGCTGGCTCCCGGCGACGCGTCCGAATGAGGGAACAGCACGGCGTGAGCGCAATCGACCACGCTCTGACTGGTATTGAGGTAAACCGTGATCTTGCAACCGGTAATCTGATCGTTGCCGTCATGCGCGACGGGACTGCCGGTCAAAATCACGGTGCGCTTGGTCTGGTCCATGACGCCGTGCTTGCCCGTGGCCCATCGCGTGCCCTGACTCAAGCGGACGTTGCCGTCGGCGACCATGTCCTTCATCTGTTTGAAATCTTTGTCGAAATAATTCACCCGCAACTGATCGCTGGTAAGCGTCGACTCCGCCTGGGTAGCGTGCACGTCTCCGACCCAGAGCACGGAATGATTCGTATAGTCGAGCGACATCGATTTTGACTTTATGTAAATCGGGGCCTTGCTGTTGCCGAATTGCATTCCGCCGAAGGCACCCTGGTCAGGCGGATTCGAGGCGAGCTTGGTATCGCTGCCGGACGCCGCGCCACTGGCAGTCTTATGCGCTTTGTGCGGTGCGGTCTCCGCACTCGGAGCGCTGGCAACAGCTGGAGAAGTTGCAGACGGAGAAGTCGCAGCGGCAGGAGCCGACGGCGGCTCGGGATTGGCGGCGTCAGGCACGACTGGCGCCATCACCATCGGCGGCGCGATCGCGCCGGGCGGAACTGTTGCGGCGGTAGTCACCGGGGTTGAGTCGGGGACGACGGCTGCAGGAGCGGTCGTGGTAGTCGTGGCGATCGAAGGCGCTACGGCAGGAGCGGCTGCGATCGCCGGCGGAGCCGGCGGCGCGGGTGCGGGCGCGCTCGCGACTGCGGGCGCGGCCGGAGCTGGAGCCGCTGCCGGCGGCAGCGGCTCGATCGGTGCGATTGCCACAGACGGCGCGCTTGCAGGCGCGACGTCCGCGGCAGTCACCGGCACGTCCGGCGCCGTCACCGGCGCCGGAGCGGGCGCCACTGCGACGGCAGGCGCTGGCGCTTCTGCCGGCGCGGGCGCAGCCGCCTCGGCCGGAGCAGGCACGACCGCAGGCTGCGCCTGCGTCGTGTCCGACGCTGCCGCCGCAGGCGACGCGCCGACTACTCCGCCAGTCACGCTGATCGAGTCGTCACCTGAGTCTTCGTTCGTGGCCGCTGGCGGAGCCGACGCGGGTGCCGGCGCGGGATTCGCCGGCGTGTTGCGAATCGAATCGCCCACCGTCCCCGTCCCGGCACCGACGCCTTCTTGTGCCCACGCCGGTAACGCAAGCGCGAATGCGACCAGCGCAGCCGCGACAATTCGCGACGCGCAATTAACTTTGCTTGGTTTTTCCACTATCTTTCTTCGGCGTCACTTCTGTCTGCACTTGCGTGTGAAGCTCGAACACGCGCGTCTTGGGATGCCCGCTCAGTCCTACTCCGGTAACTTTGAGTCCGTCGCCGATGACCGTTACCAGGCCCGGCGCTTCGACCTTGTCGTCATCCGGCATGAAGGTTGCGGAATCGGTGCTGAGAACGTAATCGCCGAAATGGATCACGGTGCCGCCGGTCAGGTACGCCTTCGTCACGTGATTTCCGTTCATCGTAAGATCCGCATGCGGCGAGTTGATGACCACCGGCTTGCCGTCCGACGAAACCATCGTGACCACCGCGTCGGTCAGCTTCAGCATGGTCTTGTCCGCCGAGTAATCCGCCTCGCCCGCGGTTAGCACCCATTGCCGCTCGCCGGCTTTCATCTGCGTCCAGTGAAAATTGTGCGCCCGAAGGAGCGTCCCGGGGACCAGTCCGGCCGCGGTCTGCAGGACCTGGGTTGCCGAGCGATGCCGCACGATCCAAATGGTCGCGACCAGCAGCACAATCAATGCCACCGCGCCGAAACCCGCCAACGCCTTAGCAATTCTCCTTGGACTCAACCTTCAATTTCTCCGAACATCACGGTATCAAGCGACTTTTTCCAAGTAAACCGAACTGCCCTTCGGCACCATACTTGCAATTCGCAGCGAACTTGCGCTCACCATTAATCCAACCACCAACCGCGATTTCACGCCAATCTTGGACGAGCGCCGATCAAACGGCCTAGTGGGTCGCGCGATGGATTCGTTTGAGCGTTTCGAGTAGGGCGGGCAGATCGTCGAGCTTGTAAGAATTGGGACCGTCGCTGAGAGCGCGGTCGGGGTCCTCGTGCACTTCCATGAAAATCCCGTCGATTCCGGCAGCCACCGCTGCGCGTGCGAGCGGCGCTATAAACTCGCGCTGACCACCGGAGCGTTCGCCGCCCGCGCCTGCTCCAGGAAGCTGCGCCGAATGCGTCGCGTCAAAGACGACGGGATACCCGAAGCTGCGCATGATCACGAGCGAGCGCATGTCGGAGACGAGATTGTTGTAGCCGAACGAAAATCCGCGCTCGGTTAAAATAATTTTTCGCGCGCCCGCATTCTCGGCTTTCGCGACGACCGCCTTCATATCCCACGGCGCGAGGAACTGCCCCTTCTTGATGTTAACGGCGCATCCGGTCTTCGCCGCCGCGTCGATCAGATCAGTCTGACGCGAGAGCAGCGCAGGAATCTGGATCACATCGACGACCTGCGCGGTCGGCGCCGCTTGCGACGGTTCGTGGATATCAGTCAGAACTGCGACGCCAGCCTCGCGCTTGACGCGCGCCAGGATCTCGAGCCCGTCGATCAAACCGGGTCCGCGAAAGGAGCTGTGACTCGTGCGATTGGCCTTGTCGAACGAAGACTTAAAAACGAATGGCAGCTTGGCGCGGCGCGCGATATCCGCGAGCCTGGTCGCGTGGCGGATACATGAGTCGTAGCTCTCGATCACGCACGGTCCCGCGATCAGCACGAGCTCCGGCCCGCCAAAGACACTGTCGCCGGCTTTGACCTGGGCGA
>PMOH01000205.1 GCA_003161515.1 Deltaproteobacteria bacterium | reverse complement strand
ACCCCGCGCGGCGTCCCCGGCATGGATTACTTCTACGCCACCCGGCCGCATTTGAAAGATCCGCAGAGTTAGTAAGGAACTTGATTGAATATGAAACCCACCGTGGGTTTCATACTTCCTTGGGCAGGGGTGACCCCTGCACCCAGTGCTAAGAATAAGATGCGGGACTTCGTCCCTGTTAGAAAGTTGGTAGGGGAGGGTTCACTGGATGCTTACCGGTCCTGACGTTGCGATTTTTAGTTTCCAGTTCGCGATTTCTGGATACTGGGTGGTGTTCAATTGATTTGTGAAGGTGATTAGGCGGGCGGTGTCGGGGCCGTGGGCATCTTCGGAGCGTTGGCGCAGGTAGTAGGGCGGGATGCTTTGATAATAGAGCGTCGCGTTCACTGCGGCTGCGTTGGCTGGTAGCGGGATGTTGTAGCGCACCATGCTGCAGCCGCATCCGTTTTGGTAGCTCGGGTCGATTCCCGTGCCTACTGGAGCGGTGATGCCTGCGTTGGGGCCGTTGAATGATCTTCCTTGGGGCTGGATGCGATTGTCTTTGACCTTGTGGTCGAGACTTAGAAAGCTGGTCGTCAGCAGGCCTTGCGGATCGGTCGCCAGTTCTTCGTAGATCTCGGCCTGGCTGTCGCTGGTGATTGGATTGTCCGTCCAGAAATGAGGTTGATAGGTCTGCTGCGTCGGACTGAAAAATTCGGTCGTCAGCGGATTGCCCGCGGTGTCCACGATGACGCCGTCTGAGTTGGTATTGCCCGACGCCCACAGCAGGTTGCCGACGGCGTCGAGCACCTGGAAATTCAGGAACGCGCGCCGAAAGCTCACGCCCGAGGGAAAGTTGTGACCGGCGAGGTTATCCACCTCGACGTCGGCCTGCAGCGTGCCGCCCACTTTCGTCGCTGACAGAATCATGACGTTGGCGGTGGTGGTCTGAGCCTGCGTCACGGCTTCCGCGACCGCGGTCTTCTGGCTGAAGATCTGCTTGGCCAAAGGACCCGGCAAGTTGGGATCGAATTTGAAAAGTCCGAGATCGGCGCGGAACTGATCGAACATCTCGAGTGCGAACAGGTTGATCCCGAGCAGTTGATGACGCCGATAGGGCGTGCGCGCTTCCATTATCAGATCGGCGTCGGGCAGGCGCGTCGACGGTCCATGGTCCGGCACAGCGGGGAACGTATCGTCCTCGATATTCGCGATTTTGAATTGCAGCGGATTGCCCTGGTAGCTGTCGGGCATGTGGCATTGCTGGCAGGGAATCGTAATGAAGCCGCTGTTCAGCCATTCGAAGAAAGTCGTCTGCTCGTACTCGGACTTCGGCTCACCGTTTTCCATCACCCGATTGCCGTTGGCATCGAACACCGGCAGCAAGATCGTGTGGCACGACGCGCACAGGCTGGCATTCTGAACCTGGGAACCTTCCATCGGTGTGATTCCCATAGAGTTCTGCATCGGTAGCGGGATGACGCTGTCGCCGCTCTTTGCGCCTGTAGAATCGGGGTCCGATGGGAACGGTCCGTACACCTCGCTCGCGGGACCGACCTTGAACAGGCCGGTGTCGGTCGATGGGTCGGCAAGTTTGTCATCGGTCATGTGATGGCAGACGGCGCATGAGACGCCGTCGCGCGCGAGCGCGCCATATTTGGATTTGGGATCCTGCAAGACGGCGCGCGTGAGCAAAGTATTTGGCCCGTTGCCTTTGTCGATATGAAATTGACGCTGACCCATCACGCCGTGGCATCGAAGACAAAAGTCCTGAACGAAAGCTGCGCCGTCGGCGTGGCCGGCCAGGTGTCCGTGGAGCGTTGATTCGGTGTCGAGTTGGGCAAAAAATATCGGGTCGCGTCCCGCCAGACCCATCATCGAGTAACGCCATTCGCCGTACTGAGAGAGATTCGCGGGCGTCGGACTCTGCCCGCCAAAGATCATGTTGGGGATGAAGCCGGCGAGTGTGCCGGTCGCGTCGTGACAATTCGCGCATTGATCGGAGGTGAGAAACTCCTCGGGGCCGCCTTTCGACTCTCCGGCTGGGACCACATGATCGAATGCTTGCGAGACCATGCAAGGCTGCGAGGCGGTCGGCAAAGATCTGAGATTGCTGAAGACCGAATTGGGTACGCGGGTGACGTTCAGCGGAGCTTGCTCGGCCTCGGAAATCTCTGCCGACGGCCGCGACGAAACGTTGTGCATGTCGTCGATCATCGTTGACGCATCCGCGAGCGCGCCGGCGCTCGGTGGGTTCAGATACGCGGTGCTCGAATAGGTTCCCGAATTAGCGATCGCCGATGCATGGCAGTTCAGGCAGTACAATCCCGCGCCGTTGAAAAAGACTCGCGGCTCGGCGCATCCGCCGCCCGGCGACGGCGTCGGAGTGGCATTCGGATTCCGCGATGTCGGACTCACCAGGTCGGCCCAGTACCATCCGTCCCACGACAGGTTCGAGTCTTTGACCATCACCGTCCATTCGAACAACGGATCGGTCGGACTATGAAACTGCTCCTTCACGACCATCGCGCCGTCGGGCACTGGCCCGGTGCGATTCTTGACGGTGATCCAATTGAACAGCGAAGGCGAGTACGAGACCCTGACGTACGGATGGACGCCGTCGCTGGTGCGCACCTGCGCGTCATGCTGCCAGTTCTGTTTCTGGTAGCAGAGGTGGTTCATGAAGGGAGTCAGATGAACCAGGAAATCTGAATTGGCGGCCGGCGGCAGCGGCGCGCAAGGGCCTGCGTTCGCGGACGGTGATGAACTGCCTCCGTTGCCGCACGCACAGAGGAATGTCATCGCGAGACTTATTACGCCCAACCGTAAGGGCGCCAGGAATTCGAGGCGGCTGAATCGCAACATAGTCGGAGGTCCAAAGCAGAATGCTTGGTAAGAGCTGGCGCGTCAAATCACCTTCGGCCGGACGCGACAAGCTCATCCGCACCAAAATGTTGCTCAGAGAACAAAAAGTTTCACGAATTCTTGATGCTTTCGTTTGACTTAGGGCATGCACGAGATTTCACGCGGTTATGCTACGATAGGCAGCATAGGTGATGGCATGCCGATGAATTCTGTGATTCCTTCTCCGATTTTTGAGACCCTCAGAGACTCCGAAGATACCCTGCGGACCACGCTCGCCGAGCTGGCCGAAGACAAACGCAAACAGAAGCCGAATATCTCGGAGCGCAAGCTGGCCGAGTATCTGGCCGATCAGATGGGCTATCGCGGCGCGAAGAACGTCGAAGCGCTGGTAGCCTCACGCGAGCGAATCGCGAAATCCCGCCTGGCCGTTGGTTTGAGTAAGTAGCAGCACGTCGCTCAATGCCCGAGGTGGCGGCCGAAGAACGCTTCGATTCGCTTCCAACTGTCTTCGGCGGCCTCGGGATTGTAAGCGGCCTTCATCGGGCCGATTTTTCCTATCCATGGCAGGAATCCGGTGTTGCGGCTCATGAAGCTGTGGCCGGCATCGTCATAGATTTTCACGTCGTGATCGACGCCCATCTCGGTGAGGAGGGTTTCGAGCCGACGCCCCTGCACTGCGAACAGCCGGTCCTGGCCGCCGTAGCCGCCGAGCACCGGGCATACGCCCCGCAACTGATCGGGGGTCTTCGGGACGTCGCCGTAGAAGGTCGCGACGACGCCGATAGGAGCGCGCGCCGCGAACATCAGCGCGAATCCGCCGCCCATGCAAAACCCGATGACGCCGATGCGGGTCGAATCGACGCCCGGCTGCTGCTGCAGAAATTTGCGCGCCGCGTCGAGGTCCTTGAAGGCGTCGCCATCGCCGCGGTTCAGCGTCATCAGCGTGCGCGCGATACAGAGTAGGCGGGCGCCGTCGCGATCGTAGAGGTCGGGCGCGAGCGCGGCGTAGCCCAGGTTCGCAACCATCCCGGTGATTCGCCGGATGTCGTCATTGAGCCCGAAGATTTCGTGGATAACGATAACGCCGGGATGTTTTTGCGAATCGGACGGCGCGGCGTAAGCGGCGCGCATCGGCCGTCCGTCGTGGGAGGGGAAAGTGATGTCGGTGGTGGTCATCGAGTTATCTCATCACATGGTTATCGATTCCTGACAACCTAACCCCTAACCCCTTCCCGAGCGGGAAGGGGAACCGGACGCGGGGAGAGCGGAGCTTCCGACCTGAAAAAGTTCTAACAGGGACGAAGTCCCGCATCTTCTCTTTTCACTCGGTGCAGGGGTCACCCCTGCCGA
>PMOH01000324.1 GCA_003161515.1 Deltaproteobacteria bacterium | reverse complement strand
TACTTCAGCACTTCCGACATCGGCACCTGCGCCTTGATCACCTGGCCATTGCCCTTGCTGTCCATGCCGAGAACCTTGCCGCGGCGCGAGTTCAGGTCGCCAATCACGTCGCCCATGCATTCGTCGGGACACGCGACTTCGATCGCGACGATCGGTTCGAGGATGATCGGCCGGGCTTTTTCCAGGCATGCCTTGAAGCCCATCGAGGCCGCAATCTGAAACGCCATGTCCGACGAATCGACGTCATGATAGCTGCCGTCGAACACTGTCACCCTGACGTCCACCATCGGGTAGCCGGCCAGGAATCCCTCGGGCAGCGTGTTGCGCACGCCCTTTTCGACCGACGGGATAAAGTTGCGCGGGATGACGCCGCCGACGATGTTGTCCACGAACTCGAAGCCCTTGCCGCGCGGCATCGGCTCGATCTTGAGCCAACAATCGCCGTATTGGCCGCGGCCGCCGGACTGGCGCTTGTATTTGCCCTGAGACTCGGCGCGTCCCTTGATTGTTTCCTTGTAAGGAACCTTGGGCGCCTGCAGTTCGACGTCGACGTTGAATTTTCGGCGCAGCTTCTCGACCGTGATTTCGATATGCATCTGGCCGGTGCCCGAGAGGATGATGTCGTGAGTCTGCGGATCGCGATGCATCTCGAGCGCGAGGTCCTCCTCGATCAGCTTTTGCATTGCGGCGGACGACTTTTCCTCGTCGCTCTTGGTCTTGGGCCGAACCGCGAAAGAGATGACGCCGTGGGGACGCGTCAACGGCGGCATCACGAGCACCGGCGCCTTCTCGTCGCACAGCGTGTCGCCGGTGGTGGTGTCCTTGAGCTTGGCGACGGCGACAATTTCGCCCGCGATCGCGTTGGCGATCGGCGACTGCTTTTTGCCTTCGAGCCGCAGCAACTGACCGAAGCGCTCCTTTGTTTCACGCGTCGAGTTGAGCAACGAGCCGTCGCTTTGGGCGTGGCCCGAGATGATACGGAAGATAGAAAGCTTGCCGGCGAACGGATCGATGATCGTCTTGAACACCAGCGCGGCGAACGGCGCGGACGGATCGGCCGGACGGCTCACACTCTCGCCCGTCGTGGGATTCTGGCATTCCACCGGCGGACGCTCGTTGGGCGCGGGCAGATAGGTCGTGACGGCGTCGAGCAGTGGACCGATGCCGATATTTTTCGCGCCCGAGCCACAGAAGACCGGCGTGATCTTGCGATCGACGACGGCCGCATGCAGCGCGGCGCGAACTTCGGCGTCGTCGAGAGTGCCCTTGTCGAGATATTTTTCGAGCAGCGCGTCGTCGGTCTCGGCGACTGCCTCGAACAACGCGGTACGCGCCGCTTCCGCTTGGGTCTTCAGGTCGGCGGACAGTTCCTCTTCCTTGAATTTGCCGCTGGTGTCGGCGTAGGTGAGCGCCTTCATCGCGAGCACATCGACGACGCCCTTGAAGCCGAGCTCCTCGCCAATCGGAATCGTCAGCGCGACCGCGCGCGCGCCGAGAACTTTCTCGAGATCCTTCATCGCAGCGTCGAAGCTGGTGCGCTCGCGATCGAGCCGCGAGACGAACGCGATCCGCGGCAGCTTGAGCTCCTCGGTCGCGGCCCAGATTTTTTCCGATTCGACCTTGGTATCAGCGCCGGGACTTATCAGCATCACGACCCCGTCAACTGCGCGCAGAGTCGTGAGCGTCTCGGGAAGAAAGGCGGTGTAGCCGGGCGTGTCGGCGAAAATTACTTCGGTCTTTTTCCAGTTGAGATGATTGAACGCGGAGCTGATCGAAATATGGTGCTTGGTTTCCTCGGGCTCGAAGTCCATCGCGGCCGAGCCGTCGTCGGGCCGCCCGAGCCGCGGCGAAGCGCCTGAAGTGAAGAGCATCGCGTCGGCGGCCTGCGTCTTGCCGGTCCCGCCCTGGCCCACGATTGCGATTGTCCGAAGCCTTCCGATTTCCTCCACAGCCATGGAGTCACCTCTCAGCTTGCTCGCCGGGACCGCGCCGAATTCAGAGCGCCATGCCCCGATCGATGCAATTATTTCGCGTTCGTTACATAAGTATTACTCGTATGCCCCCTCCACACTAACCTCACCGGCGACAATCCGCTCGACGCGGTCTCCGATGTCTAGCAGCAGTGCACCCGTCGCGTCGATTCCTTTCACGACGCCCGATTGACGCCGGTCGCCGTCCACGATCGCGATGCGGCGGCCGGTCAGCGCCGAAAAACGCTCCCATGCCGGGCGAACCGCGTCGAAGCCGCGCGTCAGGGTTTCCATATAGCGAAGGTCGAGCAGATTAAAAAGCGAGTCGGCGATAGCAATCCGGTCGCATGCATGGCCGGTCGCGATACGCATCGAGGTCGCCTTGTCGCGGAGGTCGGGGGGAATGTCGTCGGCGGCGAGATTGATATTGATGCCGATGCCGAGCAGCACGCAGTCGAGATTCTGTCGCGCGTCGGTGACCGCCTCGGCGATGATGCCGCCGGCCTTGCGTCCGCGCAGCCACACGTCGTTGGGCCATTTGAGCGCGACGATACCAGGGGCCTGGCGCTCGAGCGCTTCGGCGGCAGCGATCCCGGCGACGAGGCTCAGGCGCGGCACATCGGTCAGCGGAATCGGGGGGCGGAGGATTATCGTCGTGTAGAGATTGACCCCGGACGGCGAATGCCAGGTGCGACCCATCCTGCCCCGCCCTGCAGTCTGGCGCTCGGCGATTACTAACGTGCCTTGGTCGGCGCCAGCCGCGGCCAGCTCGCGCGCGGCCTCCTGGGTGGAGTCGATTTCGTCGAAATAATGGATTCGCCAGCCGATCCGACCCGGCGCGCCTCGTTCGATTGAGATATATGGATTCTGAGGCATTTTTTTTTCAGTGAATCCGCCTCGCGTGTCGGCTCGGGCGCGCACGGCGCCCGCCGATCAGATCGCGTCGATTCTCATGCTGATATCCAGAAATCGCGCCGAATGGGTCAGCGCACCGACAGAGATCAGATCGGCGCCCGCCTCCGCGATTGCGCGAACGGTGTCGAGCGATACACCGCCGGAAACTTCAAGCTGAACTTTAGGTCCAGCGAGTGCGCGCGCCTTGCGGATGTTGTCGAGCGTCATGTTGTCGAGCAGGATCGCGTCGGCGCCGGCTTTAAGTGCTTCTTCAACTTGCGCGAGCGTCTCGCATTCGATTTCGATTTTGAGCGTATGCGGCGCGATTCGGCGAGCACCCTCGATCGCCTTCGTGACCGTGCCCGCCGCCGCGATGTGGTTTTCCTTGATCAGCACGCCGCTGTCGAGACCGAGACGATGGTTGTGCCCGCCGCCCACGCGGACCGCGTACTTCTCGACGACGCGCAGTCCCGGATGCGTCTTGCGGGTGTCGATAATTTTCGCGCGAGTGCCCGCGACCGCGTCGACGAACGCGCGCGTCGTGGTCGCGATTCCGGAGAGAAGCTGCACAAAGTTGAGCGCAGTGCGCTCGCCAATCAGCAATCCCGCGAGCTTGCCTTCGATTTCCGCGAGCACGTCGCCTGCTTTCAGATCAGCGCCTTCAGATGCGAGCGAGACAATTCGCGGCTGCGCACCGGCTTGGCGCATCACGGGCTCAATCAGGATGCCGCCGGCGAGAATCATCCGCGGTTCTTTGACAGTGATCCTCGCGCGGCCCATCGCACCCGGCGCGACGGTCGCGGCAGTGGTGATATCGCCCTGCCCGATATCCTCGGCGAGCGCGCGCTTGATGAGGTCGGTGGGATCGAATTGTTTGAACAATTCCACGACTATTCGAATATTCCTGCGTTCACCGTGGACGCGCGGTGGTTGGGGGTGCATCGGCCGGCATCGAGAAAGATCCGGGGTCCCTCGGCTTCGCTCGGGATGACACAAAAATCAGATGACGCGTCGAAGCCTCTTATTTTTGTGTCATTCTGAGCGCAGCGAAGAATCCCGGATCTTTCTCGACGCTTGCCGCTCCACACCTTGCCAATATCAGTCGAAGCGTTCCGCGCGTGGTTTCGAGCAAAGCGATCAATCCATGGTTGAGGGTGCTTGTCTCCGCATTGCACCCGGGATTCTTCGCTGCGCTCAGAATGACACGGAGCGTTCATGCACTCTCACCGAGTTGCTGTAGTTGTTCAGTGAGCATCCGCTGCTCTTTCTTGAGTTGTATCAACCGCTCTCCGGCTTCCGCGACGGTCGCGGGATCTGCTTTGGATATGAACTTGGGATCATCCAAGCGTGCCGCGTGTTGAGCAGCGTGTTTCTCCGTTTCCGCCAGAACTTTTCGGAGCTTCTGTTTCGCGACGTCGAAATCGTAACCTTCAGGTGCCTCAACTCCAACATCTGCCCACGCCAATTGTGAGAACACTACTCGAGCATTCGGGGCAGGGTCGTAATCGAGATCTGCCAATTTCGCGAGAGTAATCGAATAAGGACTCCACAGGTCGATTTCTTCACGCCCCTCTATTCCGGCCCGCTTGATCGATGCCCTGGCGCGTTGCCCCGGCTGCCATCCGAGTAGCGAACGCAGCGAGTTGATTGCTTCCGTCGCCTCGATGCAATGACTCATCGCGAGTTCTTCCGCTGCCGATAGCGGATTCGTCGCTAACGGTTCTGGATACTTTGCGACTGGCAGATGTGCGGCGAGATTTGGCTCGTCGATGTACGGGCGAATCAATTGCCAGATTTCTTCGGACACGAATGGCATGAAGGGGTGCAGCAGGCGCAGCATCCCGTCAAATACGCCAACAAGCACCCATCGCGCGCCAGCTTGGCGCTCACCGCCGGCATCGAGCGGTTCCTTCGACAGCTCGATGTACCAGTCACAGAACTCGTGCCAGATGAATTGGTATAGCTTCATCGCGGCTACGTTGAATTCGTATGCGTCGATCGACGCGCTCACTTCGCGGATCGAGTCGTCGAGGCGCGACAGGATCCATCGCTCGGCCAATCCCAGCTTTGCGATTTCAATCTTCGGCAATGGCTGAGCCGCTCCATCGAGCTTCTTCATCACGAAGCGGGCGGCGTTCCAGATTTTGTTGGCGAAACTGCGCGATGCGGCAAATCGGTCGTGCGACAGGATTACGTCGCGGCCTTGCGCGGCCAACTGCGCGAGCGTGAAGCGAACCGCGTCGGCGCCGTATTGTTCCATCAAGTCGAGCGGGTCAACGACGTTGCCCTTCGTCTTGCTCATCTTCTTGCCCTGCGCGTCGCGCACCAGCGGCGTGATATAAACGTCCTTGAACGGGACTTGGTCGGTGAACTCGAGCCCGAACATCATCATGCGCGCGACCCAGAAAAAAATTATGTCGAAGCCCGTGAGCAGCAGGCTGGTCGGATAGTAGCGCGCGAAGTCCGCGGTCTCTTCCGGCCATCCGAGCGTGGACATCGGCCACAAGCCGGAACTGAACCAGGTGTCGAGCACGTCGTCGTCCTGCACGATGTCGGAGCCGTCGCATTCGGGGCATCGCGACGGACGTTCGGCGGCGACGATCAGATGGTTGCAGCGGACGCATCGGTAGGCCGGAATCCGATGGCCCCACCAAAGCTGGCGCGAGATACACCAGTCGTGGATGTTCTCGAGCCAATTGAAAAACACGTTCTCCCATCGCTTCGGGTGGAAGGTTGTATCGCCCTTGCGCACCGCTTCGATCGCGCGATCGGCCATCGCGCGCATCGCGAGAAACCATTGCTCGGAGAGCATCGGCTCGACGACGCTGTCGCATCGCGAGCACGTGCCCACTGCGTGCTGGTGCGGCTCGATCTTTTCGAGGAGTCCCGCAGCTTCGAGATGCTTGACGATTTCCTTGCGCGCGTCCTCGCGCGACATCCCTCGATACGGCCCGCCGTTTTCGTTGATATGCGCGGTGCCGTCAAAGATCGAGATCTGTTCGAGAGTGTGGCGCTTTCCCAAATCGAAGTCGACCGGGTCGTGCGCGGGCGTGACTTTCAGCGCGCCGGTGCCGAATTCGCGATCGATCGCGGCGTCGGCAATGATCGGTATCTCGCGACCTAGCAGCGGCAGACGAAGGGTTTTGCCGACATACGACTTGTAGCGCTCGTCGTCGGGATTCACGGCGACCGCGGTGTCGCCAAGCATCGTCTCGGGCCGCGTCGTCGCGATCGTGATCGAGCCGCTACCGTCGGCGAGCGGGTAGCGGATGTACCAGAGGCTGCCTTTGACGTCGGTGTGATCGACTTCCAGATCGGACAGCGCCGTTTCGCATCGCGGGCACCAGTTGATCAGCCGCATCGCGAGGTAGATGAGTTTCTTGTTGTAC
>PMOH01000282.1:6695-10627 GCA_003161515.1 Deltaproteobacteria bacterium | reverse complement strand
TACGCGACGCCGCCCTGCGCGAGGCTGGTGTTGATCAGCGCCAGCACGTACATGCTCGCGCGAATCGGCAGGATGTCGCGGTAGTCCATCCGCGCGTTGAAGCGTCGCACGACCCAGGTCAGACACGCCGAATCGATCGCGCAGTAAAAGAGCGAGTACGGCATGAACACCGCCAGGAAATCGAGTATCGGCACCTGCGACAGCGCCTGCTCGACTTTGCGAATCGGGATGCGCCAGAAGATCAGCGCAAAGATCGCGAGCGTGCCCAAGTACGGGATCGCCTTGCGCCAGAGCGGTGTCGCGCGAGCCGCCGGAATCTCATCGCGAACAGCGGTGCCCGCTTCGGGAATCGGCCCGGCGCTCATGTGTCCTTCATCCTCACAGCTGCAGTACCCGTAAGTACCTGCTCGCCGCGCTGATTCTCGACGTGGATCTGCAGCTGGGCGCGATTCGAATCCGTATCGGCGGAAACGATTTTCGCGTGCGAGGTCAGCGTGTCGCCGAACAGCACCGGCCTGGTGAGCGACACTTCGATTCGTCCGCCGCGGACGAATCGAAGTGCGAAGTTGTCGGCGAGGAATTGCGCGATTACCGCGATCGTCTGTTCGCCGCCGGCGATCGGGGCGACGAACCCCGCCTTTTGCGCGGCCTCTTTGTCGTCGTGGATGCCGCGAGGTGGGCGGCGACGAGCGGGCCCCTCGATTCCGTCGTGATATGCCTTCGCCGCAGCCGCATCGAGCAGGTACGGCGCCGAAACCAGCTCGGCACCAATCCGAATCTCAATCGGCGCCGCGCTCATTGCATTTCTCCCTTGTCGTTCAGCAGCACCGACGTGATCGCCTGCCGCACCAGCAACTGATTCGTCGCCGCGTCGCGCGATTCATATTCCAGCGTGAAATAAAATTTGCCGCGCTTGCGATACGTCGCGCTGATCCGTCCCTCGACCTTGACCGCCTGTCCGACCCGCATCGGCTCGTGAAACTCGCACCAATGCTTGGCGTGGACGCCGCCCTTGCCGCCTTTCAGCCGCGTCGCGATCAGCAGCGCATAGTCCTGCAGGCGCATCGTGGGCGACACGATCGCGGCGGGATTGCTCTCATCGACGATGAAGTCGGGACTCGTCGCCTTGACCGCATCCGCAAATGCGCGCGCGCGTTCCGGCGTCACGACGTAATGAATGGGCCCGAGGCGCATCCCCTCGCGGAGGTTCTCGGGGCACATCGGGAGTCTCAAGTCTTCGCTCATCGGACCGATTGAACGACTTTAGCAGGCGTGCAAGATTCGGCGAACCGTCGTTTCAGGAAAATGGCTACCAACAAAGTCGATTACGCGCGCAAAGCTCGGATTCACCTTAGCAAGGTCGATCCGATCCTCGCACGGATTATCGCCCAGGTCGGTGCGCTGGGAATTCAGCCGCGCCGCGAGCGCTTCCAGGCGCTGGCTCGCGCAATTATTTTCCAGCAGCTCGCGGGCGCAGCCGCCAACGCAATCTACGGCCGCTTCGTCGCGTTGTTTCCCGACGTTGAATTTCCCTCGCCGGAACAAGTGTTGGCCAAGTCCGACGCTGAGCTTCGCGCAGTAGGCCTCTCAGGAAAAAAGGCGCTCTACATAAAAGACCTCGCCGCGCACATCCGCGACGGCAAGCTCAATTTCCATCTGTTCCACAAGATGACCGACGAGGAGATCATCGAGCATCTCATCATGGTCAAGGGCATCGGCCGATGGACCGCCGAGATGTTCCTGATGTTCAACCTGGGCCGTCCCGACGTGATGCCGGCCGACGACCTCGGCGTCCAGAACGCGATCAGGCGGCATTACAGGATGCGCCAACGTCCCAACCGCAAGCGGCTGCTGAAGCACGCCGAGCGATGGCGTCCATACCGAACCGCGGCCGCCTGGTACCTATGGCGCAGCCTCGACATCGCACTTCCCGACGGCTCTGCAAAACCGCGAGCGAAAAAAGTCGCGAAGCGCAAGAAGCGGTGAAGCACATCCGCGCGCAGGTCACTGATTCGGTAGCTTCGCGGATTTCGGCAGGTCTGGATTCATGTAGTCCCACGGCTGCGCGCTCGAAGTATAGATGTCCTGACTAGGACGGAACGCACTCGGATCGTCCAGGCCGCCGACTCTGATCGTCACGAGGTCACCGCCGGTACCGGGTCGTCCGAACAAAGGTGATCCGCAATCGCCACAGAAACATCGCCTCGTCGTATGCCCACTGTCTGCCGTGAGATCAAAGTACTTTGGGGCCCCTTGGGTTACCTTGAAAGTCGCGCCGGGAACCCCGAGAACTGCCGCATAGGCGCTCCCGGTCTCTCGTTGACAATCCCGGCAGTGACAGTTCATTGAGAACAGCGGCTCCCCTTCAGCGCTGTAACGAATCGCGCCACACGCACAACCACCGAAAATTGGAGTGCTCATTTCATTCTTTCCTGTACTCGCTGATGCGCGAAGTTTACTCGGCGAGCATTGGGTTTGGTTTTGGAAAGCCCAGTTTTGTGAGGGCCTCGTCGAGCGCATTGATGTCGTCGGATGCCGTCGGCGCATGCTCGGCGAGATCGTCTAACCGGCGGCGCACTTCTTTCAGTTCCTGGTAGAGATTGCCGGATAGTCGCGCGATCACGACGAAACAAATCCATGGGACTACTACCAGCGCTACAATCGTGATCGCGATCAAGCTGCGGGCGTGCGGTTCGGCGCTGTTCGCGACCGCCAGCACCGCTGCGTCATCAAGGCTCATCAGGTCCGCCACCGTCGCTTGCAGATCGCGCAGCTTGGGCTCGAGACTGTCGTCGCTCGGCGACGCGGTGCGCATCGCGTCGAACAGTGGACGCGCGTCGTTGGCGATTTTCTCGATGCACTCGGCCTGCTCGCGGCTCCCGATATGCTGCCGCGCGATTTCGATATCCGAAATAAATCCGCGCTGCTGATCGATCACGATTTGCGAGGCGTCGGGCTGCGTGCGTCCCCAATCCATCTTGTACAGCGCGGTTTCCATCCCCTGGGCCGCGCGCACCGCCGCATTCTCGTTTTCGTGGAGTTCTATCGGCAACGTCCCGAGCACGTGAAACGCACCCGCAATCACCACCGCCGCGATCAACAAAATCGCCGGCGCAATCGCGGCCATGAAACGAAGCTTGGTAACGATAGTCAGGTTGTTCATGCGATGTTCTTTTTGGTTCCCGTCGTCGTTTCAAAAGGATGCCCGCGGCGCACGCGAAAACGCAACGCCCGATGTGACCTCGCCGCCGCGGTATGCAATAATCCTGCTCGATGAACTTTGCCGACCGCCTTGCACAAGCGTCGCGCGCTAAAAACAGCGTCGTGGTGCTCGGTATCGATCCCCAGCTCGACGCTCCCGGCGCTCCCGGAATTCCGCACGGTTACACGCTCGCGCGCTTCTGTTGCGAAATCGTCGAAGCGTGCGCTCCTTCCGCAATCGCCGTCAAGCCGCAGCTTGCCTTTTACGAAGCACGCGGTCTCGAAGGGATGCGCGCGTTTTGCGAGGTCGTCAAGCTCGCCCGCAAACTTGGCTTGATTACGATCGCGGACGCGAAGCGCGGCGACATCGGCACCACGTCAGCCGCATACGCAGAAGCATTTCTCGGCGACGGCGATTTCAACTGCGATGCGGTCACTGTGAATCCATATCAGGGCAGCGACGCTCTGATGCCATTTCTCGCGAAGGTGAAAAGTGGGGGGCGAGGCGTATTCGTGCTGGTGAAGACGTCGAATCCATCGTCAGGTGAATTTCAGGATCTCAACGCGCCCAGTCGCCCGATATGGGAATCAGTCGCGGCGCGCGTCAACGGATGGGGCTCGGATTCTATCGGCGACAGCGGCCTCAGTTCCGTCGGCGCGGTGCTAGGCGCGACCTATCCGGTGCAGGCGCGTCACGCGCGCGAGCTGATGCCGGCGGCGACGATCCTCGT
>PMOH01000282.1:0-6606 GCA_003161515.1 Deltaproteobacteria bacterium | reverse complement strand
AGTGAGGCGAGGCGAAGAAGGACTACTTCGCGTGCGAATCGCCGTTCAAATTCGCCGCCAGAAACTTCACGCTGCGACTCCACGCATCTCGCGCATCGTCGGCGTTGTACCAGAACGGAAGCTCCGGAAAGTTGAATGCGTGATTCGCGCCTTCGTAGATTTTCATTTCGTGCGGACGATTATTTTTCGTCAGCAGCTCGTCCAGCTCGTGCGCATTCGCCACCGGCACCAGCACGTCCTTGTCGCCGTGCAGAATCAACGTCGGCGGCATCGACTTCGCCCCGTATTGCAAGTTCGGCGGCAGTCCGCCGTAGTACTCGACGATCGCCGCGATTTGGCTCGGGTCGATCGCGCCTGCCGAAAGTGAAAGGAACGATCCGAGCGAAAATCCCATCATAGCGACGCGATGTGAATCGACCGACGGATTCTCGTCGAGCGCGTCGAGTCCAGAATGGATCTCCGCGAGCCACACAGGAAAGTTTTCCTTCATCTGCACCGGCTCCCCCGGCCCGACCGCGTCGGTCTGACTGTAGTACTCAATGAATTCGACGTAGTAGCCCAGGTCCGCGAGCTCGCCGCACATCTTTTCGTACTCGGCGTTGCCCGAGTCTTTCCGCTGCGACGCACCATGCAGCATCACGACCGCCGGATGCGGCCCCGCGCCCTTCGGCACACAATGATATTCATTGACCGGCTTGCCGCCGGAAGTGAACTCGCCCTTAACCCATCCAGCGTGAGCGCTCGATGCGGCGAACAAAAGGGTTGCGGCCGCGAATGCACCCCCGACAACTTTCAATGAACGCACAATTCTTCTCCCCGATCCCGAGAGCAAAAGGGCGTCCTAGCCATTTTGCGATTNNAAACCCGCGCAGGGTTTCACATTAAAACTAAGTTCTTTGCGTGTTCGGGAACGCCGCGCGATTACGACCGCATCAACTCGGCTTCGTCAGCGGCGATAGTGGCATAGACTTCGCGATCGATCTTGCGATACCGATCGAGCGACATTTCCGCCTGCTCTTCGTGCCCCTGCGATTTCGCAATCTCGTGCATCTCTTTTTCAATCCACGACAGATGCCACGATTCGTCCTTGGTGACGGACTTCAGCACTTCCATCGTCTCCGCATCGACGTTGGGCAGCGCCATATGCGCGTTGTAGCGGCTCTGCGCGCGCTCTTCGACCACGACCGTCAATGCGAGCAGGTCGATAATCGTCTTCGGCACGCCGGTCCGCAGTCCCAGCCGCCGCTGATAGCCGTCGTCGATAAGGATGGGCGCGCCGCCGAGGTCCGAAATCCGCTTGGTCCACAGGTAAGCGTGACGCGTTTCATCGGCGAGATGAGCCGTCATCTTGAGCTGCGCCTCACCGTCTTTCATGTGTGACAAAAGATTGAACAGCAAACGCGCGCCGCGCAATTCGGCGTCGCGATAGAAGCTGAAAATGAGAATCTGCTTGTCCGCCGCGGACATTCCCGTGAAATTCATCGTTCCAAGTGATGCGCTCAATACCCAAGTCCTCCCGTCAGCCGCCAGCACGCAGCGGCCAATTGGCTAATATTAGCAGATAGGGCGGTTGCGCGTAACTTATGCGATCCAATCCGCAGGGTCAATAAAACGCCCCCGCCGCATTAGGTCAGATGGTCGTCCTGAGAGTACTCCGCAATTCCTCGTGTCATCCTGACGAAGCGAGCAACGCGAGCGGCAGGACATGGCTTCTGGCCTCCGGACAGCTTCGCGCCACACGCGAAGCCGGTTCCGGTCTCCGAGTTCGCGCACTGCGCGCGCTCCATTTCGGGCAGCGCAGAATCTTAAATCGCGCGCGAAAAAAGCGCGCTGTAATCGGACCCTCACCTTAATCCTCTCCCTTCCAGGGAGAGGGGAAGGACAACAAGGTTGCGAATCGCCGCCGTTGAGCACAACTTATTGTCTGTATGCCTTCACCAGACGTTTACTGGCTCGCATTGAGACGCGTGCACGGAGTCGGTCCGCGCACTTGCAAGCTGCTAATAGAAAAGTTCGGTGCGCCTGAAAAAATTTTCCAACTCACCCCCGACCAGATCGCCGCCGCCGGCGTCCCGCGCAACACCGCGCGCAGTATCTGTGAGTTCCGCGACTTCGAGCCACTGGAAAAGGAACTGTGCGAGCTGCCCAACATCGGCGCCCGCCTGATCAAATGGAGCGACGCCGACTATCCCCCAAATCTGCGCCAAATCGCCGACCCGCCGCCATTCCTGTTCGTCCGCGGCACGGCGACGTTGACCGACTCCACTTGTATCGCGATCGTCGGCGCGCGCGCCGCCAGCGACATCGGCCGCCGGATGGCGCAACGTCTCGGCCTCGAGCTTGCCGCCAAGGGCTTCACCGTAGTGAGCGGCCTGGCCCGTGGAATCGACGGCGAGGCGCATCAAGGTGCCCTCGACGCTCACGGCAAAACCCTCGCGGTCCTCGGCTGCGGCGTCGACGTCATCTACCCCGCGGAGCATCGCAAACTGGCCGAGGCGATCATCGCCGGCGGCGGCGCGCTCATCAGCGAACTGCCGATCGGTATGCAGCCCCTTGCCGAGAATTTCCCGACCCGCAATCGCATCCTGTCCGGTCTCTGCCTCGGCGTCGTAATAGTCGAGGCGGCCGAGAAAAGCGGCTCGCTGATCACCGCCCGAATGGCGCTCGAGCAGGATCGCCAGGTCTTCGCCGTCCCCGGCAGCCCGCTCAGCGGCAAGACCCGCGGCAGCAATCGCCTGCTGAAGGAGGGCGCCAAGCTGGTCGAATGCGTCGAGGACGTAATCGAGGAGCTCGCGCCCCAGATGGTCGGCCGTCCCTCTGCGGCCGAAAGGCGGATTCCCATCGCTGCGGTTGAACCAGCTCCGCCGCCGCCAACGTCTAATGTATATGTGAGCGCCGGAGTAGCTCCATTGTTAGCGACGCCCGAAGATGCCAAGACTCCTGAAGTAGCTATTGACAGTACTATTACTATCTTAAACAATCTAAAGGATTCTGAAAGACTCCACGTTGACTCGATCATCGAGTCGTCCGGGCTCAATGCCCAAACAGTGCTTAGGTTACTTCTGGAACTGGAACTCGAAGGTCGCGTCACTCAGCATCCCGGCAAGCTTTTCTCGCTTGCATAAGTCTGGCAGGGTGTAAGCCCTGAAGCGTCGGGAATTTGTATTGGCGCGAAACCTGCGTGGGGTACGGGAGCTTGGAGGCGCCTGAACGGTGGCAAAAAATCTCGTAATCGTCGAATCGCCCGCAAAGGCGAAAACCATAAAGCGCTATCTCGGTAGCGACTACCAGGTCATGCCCTCGGTCGGCCACGTCGTCGATCTGCCCAAAAGCAAGCTGGGCGTCGACATCGAGCACAATTTCGCGCCCGATTTCGTCACCATCAAGGGCAAAGAGAAGGTCCTCAGCGAGATCAAGGCCGCCGCGAAGGGCAAGGATAACGTCTATCTCGCCAGCGACCCTGACCGCGAGGGCGAGGCTATCGCGTGGCATATCTCCGAGCATCTCGGCAAGACCAAGTCCAAGGTCAGCCGCGTCCTGCTGCATGAAATCACGTCCGCCGCGGTCAAAGAGGCCGTCGCCCATCCCTCGAAGCTCGATCACAACCTGTTCGACGCCTACCAGGCGCGCCGCGTGCTCGATCGGCTGGTGGGATACAAGCTCAGCCCGCTGCTGTGGGACAAGGTCAAGCGCGGTATCAGCGCTGGCCGCGTTCAGTCAGTCGCGCTCCGGATAATCGTTGATCGCGAGCGCGAGCGCGAGGCATTCCGCGCCGAAGAATACTGGACCCTCGACGCGCGCCTGTCAGGCAAAAATCCCCCGCCGTTCAAGGCGCGGCTCTACAGCTACAAAGACGATCGCATCGACAACAAGGCCTACAAGCTGCCCGAAGCGCAGGCCCGCGAGATCATCGCAGCCGTCGAGAAAGCCCCTTTCACCGTAAAATCCGTCGAGCGCAAGGAAGTCCGCCGCAGTCCTGCGCCCCCGTTCATCACCTCGCGCCTCCAGCAGGAGGCCTCGCGCAAGCTCTACTACCAGCCGCGCCGCACGATGCAAATCGCGCAGAAGCTTTACGAAGGCGTCGAGCTGGGCGAGGAGGGCGCGGTCGGCCTTATCACTTATATGCGTACCGACTCGCCGCGCGTCTCGGACCAGGCGCTCGAGAGCGTCCGCAACCATATCGCGACGCGCTACGGCAAGGAGTACATCCCCGACCAGCCGAACGCCTACAAATCCGGCAAGCAGTCGCAGGGCGCCCACGAAGCGATTCGTCCGACCGCCGTCGAGCGCGACCCCGAGTCGATCGCGCGTTACCTCGACAAGGACATGCTCGCGCTCTACACCCTCATCTATAATCGCTTCGTCTCGAGCCAGATGATGCCGGCGGTGTACGACCGCACCACCGTCGATATCGAATCGGCCGACGCAATTTTCCGCGCGACCGGCCAGGTGATGAAGTTCGACGGCTTCATGCGCGTGTACATTGAAGGTCAGGACGAGCCCGAAGACGAAGAGGGCACGCTGCCGATGCTCGACGAAGGCGAGAAGCTCACGCTGCTCGGCCTCGACCCCGAGCAACATTTCACGCAGCCGCCGCCGCGCTACACGCAGGCCACCTTGATCAAAGTTCTCGAAGAGCAGGGCATCGGCCGTCCCTCGACCTACGCCGCGATCATGACGAGCATCCTGCGCGTCGAGTACGTCGAAGAAGACGAGAGCAAGCGGATGCGTCCGACGTCGCTCGGCCGCGTCGTCAACGACATGCTGGTTAAGGCGTTCCCCGACATTCTCGAATCCAGTTTCACCGCGCAGTTCGAAGAGGACCTCGACAAGGTTGAAGAGGGCACCGAGAACTGGGTCAAGACCATGAAGCGTTTCTACGGCCCGTTCGCCAAGGACCTCGCCGACGCGAAAAAGAAAATGCCCGAGATCAAGCACAAGGGCCTCGCTACCGATCTCAAGTGCGAACTCGACGGCGGCGACATGGTCATCAAATGGGGCCGCAACGGCGAGTTCCTCGCCTGCTCGAATTACCCCAAATGCACCAACACCGGCGAAATTGCGCGCGACGACCAGGGCAACGTATCGCTGAAACCGTCCACCCCCGCGCCCACCGACGAAGTCTGCGAGAAATGCGGCAAGCCGATGGTCAAGCGCCGCTCACGCTTCGGCGAATTCCTCGGATGCTCCGGATATCCGGACTGCGACGGAATCAAGCGTCTGCAATCCGACCCGGTCAAGACCGGTGTCGCCTGCCCGGAATGCAAAGAGGGCGAAATCCTCGAACGTCGCAGCCGCCGCGGCAAAATTTTCTTCGGATGCGGCCGCTATCCGAAATGTAAGTTCGCGGCATGGAACAAAGTCGTCCTGCAGCCGTGCCCGTCGTGCGGCGCGAACTACATGGTCGAGAAAGATTTGAAGCGCACCGGTATCACCTGGCAATGCGCCAACAAGGAATGCGGCTACAAAGCACCCGCCCCGGTCATCGCACAGCCAGAGCCCGCCCCGGCCTCGACCCCGCCCGCGTAAGCGCTTCGCCTCATGCCTGATTTCTTCGTATCAGTGGGGCGGGCCGCCGTGCCCGCCCTCTTGATTCTGATTCTGTCTGCAACATTCCCCACCACCACCCGCGCCGAGCCTCCCATCATAACCCCTCATCAAGAGGAAACGATGCTGCCCTACGTCGCACGCATCTACTTCGATGCGAAAGCGAACGATGGCAGCGATTCCTATTTCGAAATTCTGAAAAGCGACAAACGCGTTTACCTGCAGAAGGCAACCCGGAAGGGCGAGAAGTTTTTCATCGGCACGATGTACAAAGACGATCCAGACGCGACCCTGGTCAAAATGGGAATGGACGTCACCGGTGACGGGCAGCCGAACCTGGTCATCTCGGAATGGCTCGGCGGCGCAAATTGCTGCCTGACGCTGCATATCTTCGAACTCGGCCCGATCTTCAAAAAACTCGGCACGATAGACGCCGGCTACGGCGACTCAGGCCCGCACTTTTTGAGTCCGCCCAAGGACTCGAAGGCCACCGACCTCTCGGTCCAGATTCACGACTGGACCTTTGCCAACTGGAACACCGATTTCGCCGACTCGCCCGCGCCCAAAGTCATCCTGCGCTACAGCGACAATGCCTACCGCATCGCGTCCGACCTGATGCGCGCGCCGCCGACCTCGCCCAGCGACCTCGCAACCCGCGCCAGCACGGTCAAGAACTACCCGCCAAGCGCCAAGGGCGGCGAATGGCCTCGCGCACAAGTCTCCCCAGACCTATGGGGCACGATGCTCGATCTAATCTACAGCGGCCACGCCGAAGAAGCCTGGAAGTTCCTCGACGCCGCGTGGCCACCAAAAATAACCGGCAAAGAAAAATTCGCAAACGACTTCCGCACCCAACTATCCAAAAGCAAATACTGGCCCGCAGTAGAAGCAATGAACTCCACAAATCCCCCAGCAAACCCACAATCAGCGAGCCCGTCCCCCACCGCCGCGAAGTAGATTCAAAAAATCCGGTCCCCTTTCCCACTATGGAAAGGGCTTAGGTTCCTCGCATCGTTCGCGGCGCTCGCCGCTTCACTTTTTGTGTCATCCTGACGACGG
>PMOH01000013.1 GCA_003161515.1 Deltaproteobacteria bacterium | reverse complement strand
CGCAAAGATCGCGAGCGTGCCCAGGTACGGGATCGCCTTGCGCCACAGCGGTGTCGCGCGAGCCGCCGGAATCTCATCGCGAACAGCGGTGCCCGCTTCGGGAATCGGCCCGGCGCTCATGTGTCCTTCATCCTCACAGCTGCGGTGCCCGTCAGCACTTGCTCACCGCGTTGATTCTCGACGTGGATCTCCAACTCGGCGCGATTCGAATTCGCATCGACCGCAACGATCTTCGCGTGCGAGGTCAGCGTGTCGCCGAACAGCACCGGCTTGGTGAGCGACACTTCGATACGTCCTCCTCGCACGAAGCGCATCCCGAAGTTGTCGGCCAGGAATTGCGCGATTACCGCGATAGTCTGTTCGCCGCCCGCGATCGGCGCGACGAACCCCGCCTTGCGCGCGGCCTCTTTATCGTCGTGGATGCCGCGCGGCGGGCGACGACGAGCCGGCCCCTCAACGCCGTCTTGATACGCCCTCGCCGCAGCCGCATCGAGCAGGTACGGCGCCGAAACCAGCTCGGCACCGATTCGAATCTCAATCGGCGCCGCGCTCATTGCATTTCCCCTTGGTCGTTCAGCAGCACTGACGTGATCGCTTGCCGCACCAGCAACTGATCCGTCGCCGCGTCGCGCGATTCATATTCCAAAGTGAAATAAAATTTGCCGCGCTTGCGATACGTCGCGCTGATCCGGCCCTCGACCTTCACCGCCTGCCCGACCCGCATCGGCTCGTGAAATTCGCACCAATGCTTGGCGTGGACTCCGCCCTTGCCGCCCTTGAGCCGCGTCGCGATCAGCAGCGCGTAGTCCTGCAGCCGCATCGTCGGCGACACCATCGCGTTGGGATTGCTCTCCTCGACGATAAATTCGGGCCTCGTCGCCTTGACCGCCTCCGAAAATGCGCGCGCGCGTTCCGGCATGACGACATAGTGAATCGGCCCGAGGCGCATTCCCTCGTGGAGGTTCTCGGGGCACATCGGGAGTCTCAAGTCTTCGCTCATCGGACCGATTGAACGACCTTAGCAGGCGTGCAAGATTCGGCGAACCGTCTTTTCAATAGAATGGCAACTAACAAAGTCGATTACGCGCGCAAAGCTCGGCTACATCTTAGCAAGGCCGATCCGATCCTCGCACGGATTATCGCCGAGGTCGGTGCGCTGGGAATCCAGCCGCGCCGCGAGCGCTTCCAGGCGCTGGCGCGCGCAATTATTTTCCAGCAACTCGCGGGCGCCGCCGCCAACGCAATCTACGGCCGCTTCGTGGCTTTGTTCCCCGACGTGGAATTCCCGTCGCCGGAACAAGTGCTGGCCAAGACCATCGCCGAACTCCGCGCAGTAGGCCTCTCCGAAAAAAAGGCGCTCTACATAAAGGACCTCGCCGCGCACATCCGCGACGGCAAGCTCAATTTCCATCTGTTCCACAAGATGACCGACGAGGAGATCATCGAGCATCTCATCATGGTCAAGGGCATCGGCCGATGGACCGCCGAGATGTTCCTGATGTTCAACCTGGGACGCCCCGACGTGATGCCGGCCGACGACCTCGGCGTCCAGAACGCGATCAGGCGCCACTACAGGATGCGCCAACGTCCCAACCGCAAACGGCTGCTGAAACACGCCGAGCGATGGCGTCCATACCGAACCGCGGCCGCCTGGTACCTATGGCGCAGTCTGGACATCGCACTACCGGACGGCACCGCAAAGCCGCCAGCGAAAAAAGTCGCGAAGCGCAAGAAGCGGTAAAGCACATCTGCGCGCAGGTCACTGATTCGGTAGCTTCGCGGATTTCGGCAGGTCTGGATTCATGTAGTCCCACGGTTGCGCGCTCGCAGTATAGATGTCCTGACTGGGACGGAACACACTCGGATCGTCCAGGCTGCCCGCTCGAATCGTCACCATGTCACCACCGGTACCGGGCCGGCCGAACAGAGGTGATCCGCAATCGCCACAGAAACATCGCCTGGTCGTACGCCCGCTGTCGGCAGTGAGATCAAAGTACTTCGGACTCCCTTGGGTTACCTTGAAGGATGCGCCGGGGACGCAGAGAACTGCCGCATAGGCGCTCCCGGTTTCACGTTGACAATCCCGGCAGTGACAATTCATCGAGAACAGCGGCTCCCCTTCAGCGCGATAACGAATAGCACCACAGGCGCAACCACCAAAAATTGGAGTGCTCATTTCATTCCTTCCTGTGCTCTCACTAATGTTGCGCGCGCTACTCGGCCAGCATTGGGTTTGGTTTCGGGAAGCCCAGTTTTGTGAGGGCTTCGTCGATGGCGCTGATATCGCCAGACGGTGCCGCTGCATGCTCTGCGAGATCGTCCAACCGACGCCGCATTTCCTTCAGTTCCTTGTAGAGATTGCCGGATAGTCCCGCGATCACCACGAAACAAATCCATGGGACTATAACCAGCGCCACGATCGTGATTGCGATCAAGGTGCGGGCGTGCGATTCGGCGCTGTTGGCGACCGCCAGCACAGCCGCGTCGTCGAGGCTCATCAGATCTGCGACCGTGCCTTGTAAATCGCGCAGCTTCGGCTCGAGACTGTCGTCGCTGGGCGACGCGGTCCGCATTGCATCGAACAGAGGGCGCGCGTCATTGGCGATTTTCTCGATGCGCTCGGCCTGCTCGCGGCTTCCAATATGCTGCCGCGCGATTTCGATATCCGAAATAAATCCGCGCTGCTGATCGATCACGATTTGCGAGGCGTCGGGCTGCGTGCGTCCCCAATCCATCTTGTACAGCGCGGTTTCCATCCCTTGCGCCGCGCGCGCCGCCGCACTCTCGTTCTCGTGGAGTTCTATCGGCAACGTCCCGAGCACGTGAAACGCGCCCGCAATTACCACCGCCGCGATCAACAGAATCGCCGGCGCAATCGCGGCCATGAAACGAAGCTTGGTAACGATAGTCAGGTTGTTCATGCGATGTTCTTTTTTGGTTCCTGTCGTTGTTTCAAAGGATGCCCGCGGCGCACGCGAAACCGCAACGCCCGATATGACCTTGCCGCCGCGGTATGCAATAATCCTGCTCGATGAACTTTGCCGACCGCCTTGCACAAGCGTCGCGCGC
>PMOH01000360.1 GCA_003161515.1 Deltaproteobacteria bacterium | reverse complement strand
GATGCACGCGTTCTGACTGTTCGTATGACTATTGTTTTCTGCCAACTTTGGATCCGTTGTCTTGATCATTGCATATTAGAAAACAGCTTCGAAGCCTGCGCGGTTCCCACCGCGAGCTGACGGCACGGCTAGATCTGATAGACAAACAGCTTCTGTTCCTTGGGCTTCAGGAACACATGCGCGCCAGTCTCCAGATGCAGCACCTGGTACCGTTCGTGGCTGATTTCGACTTGCACCATGTCGCCCCATTCGGCGACCAGCTCGACTTTGACCTGCGGCCCCGCCGGATTGATCGACTTGACCGTCGCGGGGAAGGTCTGCTTGCCGTTCGGTCTCAGCACGATTTCCAGCAGATGCGGCCGCACGTAGAGTACCGCCTTGCCGGTCTCGTCGGGATGCGCGTGCGCATGAGTGTTCTCCAACTCGACGGCAGTATCGCCGAGGAACACGCGCCCGTTTTCGATTCGCCCGTGGAACAGATTCACGTTGCCGAGAAAGTTGTACACGAACGCATTGGAGGGATGATGATAGACCTCCTCGGCCGTGCCGATCTGCTCGATATGCCCCTGGTTCATCACGACGATCCGGTTGGCGAGCTCCAGCGCCTCTTCCTGGTCGTGCGTCACGAAGACGCTGGTGATCTTGATCTCGTCATGCAGCCGCCGAAGCCATCGGCGCAGCTCCTGCCGCACCTTGGCGTCAAGCGCGCCGAACGGTTCGTCGAGCAGCAGAACTTTCGGTTCGACGGCGAGCGTGCGTGCGAGTGCGACGCGCTGCCGCTGCCCGCCGGAGAGCTGCGACGGGTAGCGATCCGCGAGGAAGTCGAGTTGCACGAGCTTCAGCAGCTCATGCACGCGCCGGGCGACCTCGGGCTCGGCGGGACGCTCCCGCCGCGGCAGCACGCGCATTCCGAAGGCGACGTTCTCGAACACCGTCATATGCCGAAACAGCGCGTAATGCTGAAACACGAAACCGACCTTGCGCTTGCGGACGCTGACCGCGCTGGCGTCCTCGCCATGGAACAGCACCTCGCCGGTGTCCGGCGTCTCCAGCCCCGCGATTATTCTCAGCAGCGTCGTCTTGCCCGATCCAGACAGCCCCAGCAGCGCGACCAGCTCGCCGGTTTCGATATGCAGGTTGATATTGTCAACCGCGACGAAGTCGCCGAACCTTTTGCTGATGTTCTTGAGCTCGATACTCATGCCGCAACTTTGACTGCGAGGTCGTCCTGTTCAGTCTTCACCGGCACCACGCGGCGCTCGAGGTAGTACTTCGCGATGAGCGTCGCGATCGCAAGCAATGTCAGCAGCGATGAAACCGCAAACGCGGCCGCGAATTGGTAATCATTGTACAGAATCTCGATATACAGCGGCATCGTGTTGGTATGACCGCGGATATGCCCCGACACCACCGAGACTGCGCCGAACTCGCCCATCGCGCGCGCGTTGCACAGCACCATCCCGTACAACAGCCCCCACTTGACGTTGGGCAGCGTCACCCGAAAAAACATTTGCCAGCCACCGGCACCCAGCACGATCGCGGCTTCTTCTTCCTCGCTGCCAACCGCCTGCATGATAGGTATCAACTCGCGCGCGGCGAGCGGAAACGTCACGAAGATCGTCGCGAGCACGATTCCCGGTTCCGCGAAGA
Source organism: Deltaproteobacteria bacterium (assembly GCA_003161515.1). Taxonomy (GTDB): domain Bacteria; phylum Desulfobacterota; class Binatia; order Binatales; family Binataceae; genus Binatus. Next base: position 10,008 of record PMOH01000360.1, on the reverse strand, counting down.
TGATCCTGATACCGTGATCTGCCAGCCATCCGCCCAGCGGCGCGCGCACGCCGAGCAGCAGCACGAACAGCATCCCCGCGATCACCGGCGAGACCGAAAACGGTATGTCGATCAGCGTCAACAGCAATTGTTTGCCGGGGAAATCGAAGCGCGCGATCGCCCACGATGCTGCAATTCCGAAAGCAACATTGAGCGGCACTGCGATCGCGGCGGTCATCAGCGTCAGCCGGATCGCTGCGCGCGCCTCGGGATCGATGATCGCCGCAAAGTAAACGCCGATTCCTTGTCGCAGCGCCTCCGCGAAGACCGCGATCACCGGGATGAAAATGAATAGCGCGACAAACAACAGCGCGATCGTGATCAACGCGATTCTGACCGCGGGCGGATCCGCAGTCCCGGGTCGCTTCAGTTCGTTTTGCATCGGACTGGCCATCTGCCGATTGTCAGGCCGCCAGCCGGCGGCTGCTCCATCGCTGCAAGACGTTGATTCCGAGCAGAATTACGAACGACGCCGTGAGCATCACGACGGCGATCGCGGTGGCGCCGGCGTAATCGAACTGCTCGAGCTTGCTCATGATCAGCAGCGGTACAACTTCGGTATGCATCGGCATGTTGCCCGAGATAAATACCACCGAGCCGTATTCACCGAGAGCGCGCGCGAACGCGAGTGCGAATCCAGTCAGCAGCGCGGGAATCAGCGCGGGCGCGATCACCAGCATGAATGTCTGCAACCGGCTCGCGCCGAGCGTCGCCGCCGCCTCCTCGTATTCCTGATCGAGATCCTCGAGCACCGGCTGGATCGTGCGAACGACGAACGGCAGCCCGACGAAGGTCAGCGCGACGACCACACCGAGCGGCGCGTACGCGACTTTTATTCCGAGCGGCGCGAGGTAGCGGCCGATCCATCCGTTGCCGGCGTAGATCGCGGTGAGAGTTATTCCCGCCACCGAAGTCGGCAGCGCGAATGGCAGATCGACCATCATGTCGATCAGCGTCTTGCCGGGAAATTCGTAACGCACGAGGCTCCACGCGACGACGAATCCGAACACCGAGTTGATCAGCGCGCCGGCAATCGAGGCGCCGAAACTCAGTTCGTAAGCCGCGATCGTGCGCGGACTCGCGACGGCGGCCCAGAACTGAGGCCAGGTCAGCGTGAAAGTCTTGAAGAAGATCGTCGAGATCGGAATCAGCACGACGATGCCGAGGTATGCGAGCGTGAAGCCGAGCGTCAGCCCGAATCCCGGCAGCACGTTGGTCCGTCTCGTCGTCGTTGCCATCTACTAACTTCCCGGCTGATAGATCTTGTCGAATACGCCGCCGTCGCCAAAGAACTTCGGCTGTGCCGTTTTCCATCCGCCAAAATCCGCATCGATCGTCAACATCGGCAGGCTCGGGAACTGCGTCGCATACTTCGCGGCGACGGTCTGGTCGCGCGGACGGAAAAAGTTCTGCGCAATTATTTCCTGTCCTGCCGGCGTGTAGAGAAATTCCAGGTACGCCTTCGAGATCGCGGCCGTGCCGTGACGCTGATCAACCTTGTCAATCCACGCCACCGGCGGCTCGGCCAGGATGCTCACCGACGGATACACGACCTCGTACTTGTCGGCGCCGAATTGCTTGATCGCCATCCGCGCCTCGTTTTCCCACGCGATCAGCACGTCGCCGATTTCGCGCTCGGCAAACGTGGTGGTCGATCCACGCGCACCGGAATCGAGCACCGGCACATTTTTGTAGAGCGCGCCGACGAACGCCGCGGCCTTACTCTCGTCGCCGCCGTTCTTCTTCAGCGCGTATCCCCACGTGGCGAGGAAGTTCCATCGCGCGCCGCCCGAAGCCTTGGGATTCGGTGTGATGACAGCGATACCCGGTTTGACCAGGTCATCCCAATCTTTGATCTTTTTCGGATTTCCTTTGCGCACCAGCAACACGATGGTCGAAGTGTAAGGACAACTGTTGTCGGGCAGCCGCGATTGCCAGTTCGCGGGCAACAAACCAGCCTTCTCGACGATCGCGTCGATATCGCCCGCCAGCCCGAGCGTCACCACGTCGGCCTCCAGGCCGTCGATCACTGCGCGCGCCTGCTTGCCGGAGCCGCCATGAGACTGGTTGATCGTGACATCGTCGCCGGTCTTCGCTTTCCAATCCTTGGCGAACTGCGCGTTGACCGCTTCGTAGAGTTCGCGGGTCGGATCGTACGATACGTTAAGCAGCGTGATTTGCGCCGCGCGCGATTGACCTACTCCAAGCGCAACGCTCGCCGCGACAACGAGTGCGGCGATCGCGCGGGTAAATGTTGATCTGCTTCCAGGCATTGGTTGCTCCAGCTTCATCAGAAGCAGATTTGCAGCTGCGATTCGAAGACGCTTTCGTTCGGACGGTCCTTGGGCACGGCGGTCGTGCCGGCGCCTCCGTCGAAGAACGTGTTCGCGTAGTCGAACTGCCACTTGATGTTGGAGGTGAGGTACCAGTTGACGCCGGCCGACCACTCGGTCGCTTCTTTCGCCGACACGCTCGGATTGGCGAACCCGAGCTGGAATTGGCGGGACTGCGCCGCAACGTTGCTTACTCTGGCCGCAACTTCCCATGCGCCCCAGAATCCGTTGCGTGGGTCGAACTGATGATAAGGTTTGACCCAGCCGTAGTTCGCATCCTCGCCGGTCAGAATGTAGGAACCCTGCACGACATAGCCGGTGTCAGTGAAAGTATCGGTGCGGTTGATGAGCCGCTTATTCGGGTTCTGCCCCACAGTGATGAACCGGTTCAAAGAGTGCTCGTCTTGCGCATACTCAGCGAGCAAGCCAAAGCTGCGCCAGTAGTAGTAGAGTTGCGGCTCGATACGCGCGCGCAATCCCGACGCGGTCACGCCCTTGTTGTAGGTGAACCACGTGCTCATGCCGTAGGTCCTATAAGTCGAGGTTGTATTGCCGCGTTCATCGCCATAAGAGCCGGCGAAACCGAAACCCAGCCCCTTGAGCCATCGGTTTTCGCTGAGCTCGAACGGAGTCGCAAAGATGCGGCCGACGAAATCCTTGCCGTCATTGTTGTCGAGGTCATCCGTATCCGACGCGGTGTTGTTCGGCACTCCGTTCATCAGCGCGGCGTCATAGAAGACGCGGCCGTCCAGCAGCCTGCCGTGAAGCGTGAAACCGGTGTCGCGGTTCGGGACCAGGTTCTGAATTTCCGAACGCTCGCTGAATTCGAGATCGCGATCCGACTGCAAGCGCTCGAGATCGAGCGGCGCTTTGAACTTGCCGGCCCTGAGGCTCGCATAGTCCCAGTACGTCATATTGATGTAGGCGTCTTGCAGCGTGACCTTGCCCTGGCCGAAGTCGGGCGTGATGTTGAAGTTGTAGTACTTCGCAACCGTGCCGGTCAGAATCGGGCGCACCCGGTTCAGGAAGAATGTGCTGCCTACGTCTTTGTCGGCGCCGCTGGTGAAGAAGCGGCCATCACCCTGGATAATTCCGCCGAGACCAAGATTGTAGTCGTGGTTTTGCGAGGAGAGCGAAAATCCCTCGTCGCTGACCTTGACGATCGGCATCTCCAGCTCCCTTTGATGCTGGACCTCCTGCTGCACTTCGAGTTTGCGGTCGATCACTTTCACTCTTTGGTCAAGCCCTTCGAGCGTGTCGACTCGATGCTCGAGCTGGTTGATTTCGGTCTTGAGCAATTGGATTTCCTGATCCTTCGGATCGGCCGGTGTCGATTGCGCGTGCGCCGGCCCGGCGACGAACGGCAGTGCCGCCAGCACCACCGACAAAATCGGCAAAGTGCGTTTTCTCATTTCGGAAGCCCCTCATCGTATTGGGAACTTCCGGATGACCGGTCAGCTCGCGGTGGTTGATTGACAGCTCTGTCATGGCGCTCGCGGATCCTTCTCTGGTCCGGGCTCCTTCATGGATTTTCGTCATTTGATGCAGCCGCCGGGCTGGTTGTTGGTCGCCGTCGAATCATTGGCGAACCATTTGTTGCTGCCGCAACTTGAATTCGCGTCGAACAGGTCGTCCTTCGAATTGTGCGTGCCGCCGCCCAGCGTCTGGTTGGTCACAATCGTGCTCTTCGCGCCGAAATCCAGCGCGACACCGTAGTTGGTATTCCCCGCGATGCTGCCGGTGAAAATGTAGTTGCCCGGCGAGGGGCCTCCCGAGCATCCACTACTGGTCGGCCCGATGTCCGAGCATCCAACGTAGAGCCCGATGTTACCGTTGGTCAGCGTCTTCGAATTAGTGATGTCACTGGTGGAGGTATGGTTCACCCATATTCCGTAGTTGAGATTGCTCGACGCAGTCGGGCTGGTCAGCTCGACAGCTTCTGCCTTGTTCAGTTCAATCCCGGCCGTCCCATTGGAGTTTGCCGTGAAATCGTCGGCAACTATTTGGCTGCCTTGAATCAGCAAGCCGACGTCCCAACCACTTATTACTGTGCCGCGCCCTTCGAGGAAATTTGAACGGAAGTTGCGATGCAGTAAAATTCCAATCCCGGTCGGCGTCGTCCCGCCGGGCCCGGTGATGGTTTTCTTGCCGCCATCGAGGATCACGAAGCTCGACGCGATCTCGATGCACGCGTTGTTCGATGTGAGTCCTTGGGTCGAATTGATCGCCAGACCGATCTTGTAGGATCCAGGTTTGATGATTGTGCATCCGCACGAATTGATCGTCGGCGAGCATGCGGTCTGTGCGGAGGCAGCGGCGGGTATTATCCAGCCAGCGGCTATCACCAGTATCGGCAGCATCCACTGAAAAAGGAGCGTCGCGCGGTTTCTCATCTCAAAAAGTCCCTCGTCGTCTTGGGGAACTTCCGGATGACCGGTCAGCTCGCGGTTGGTGGTTGACGGCTCTGGCATGATGCACCCCGGATCCTTCCCTGGTCCGAGGCTCCTCTCTAAAAAGTTCATCTCGATCGATTGGCTATCCGCGACCGGCTTTGTCGAAGCGGAACTTCTCTTTGCGCTCGATTTGCACGACGCGCGAGTCCTGGATCACGACCTCGACCGATCCAAAACGCACGCCGCTGATTGCATTTGCGATCCGCCGCAGGATCTCGTCGCCCGACTCGGGCTCCGCCTGAGCGTGCCGGTTAGCCATGATGGAATCTGGTTTCATAATCTATCCTATTAGGTGACTAGACTAATCCCTCAAAAAAATAGCCGACTTCTATTTCAGATCGCGAAACTCAGCGATTCTTTGCCGGTGACCACTTCCTCGACGCGCTTGAGCATGTCCTCGAGCGAAGTCGAGTCCATTATCTTCGCGGTCGCATCGCGGACTTCTTTCATGACGATCCTGATTCCGCAACTGCGCTCGTCACGGCATTCGCGACATCGCATGTACGCGGTCTTGCTGACGCATGGCAACGGAGCGATTGGCCCGTCCAGCACGCGAATTATGTGCCCGACACTGATTGCGCGGGGTTCGCGTCCAAGGAAATATCCGCCGCCCTTGCCCTTCTTGCTCTGGAGCAGCCCCTGGTTCTTGAGCTCGAGCAGGATTAGCTCCAGAAACTTGCGCGGTATCCCTTCGCGCTGCGCCAAATCAGAAATCAGCACCGGCCCCTGCCCATATTCCTTGGCCAATACCATCATTGCCTTGAGCGCGTATTTCGACTTTTTCGAAAGCATCTCGACGACTTTTTAGTCGATAGGGTGGCTAGACTAAAGATCAAGAGTGATCCAGTCAAGAGCCTCAGGACTAGAGAAGGAGCCGGGATTCTTCGCTTCGCTCTGAATGACACAAAAACCGACGTGGCGACGAAGTGGCTGGTCGATGCCGAAAAACCTAACCCCTAACCCCTTCCCGAGCGGGAAGGGGAACCGGATTTATTTGAGTGAGAGCAAACGGGCGTCCTCGCCATTTTGCGACTAGTACTGGGTGCAGGGTCACGCCTGCCCAAGGAGGTGCGGAACCCACGGCGGGTTCCGCATTAAATCAGCGCGCCTTGGCTTTCATCTCGGCGTACTTGTCGAGCAACGGCAGCACGCTGTCGCGGGGCGCTGGCGGGAGCGCGAAGATCAGCCGGTCGAGGCCGAGGTCGAGGAATTTCTTGACCTGCTCCTCGTTCGGACCGACGCCAAACATCGAGACCGGAAGTTTGCCGCGTCCGGATTTCTTACCCGCCTCGGCGAGAGCCTTCAGGCCGGCGGCGAGATCGTAGCGCGGAAAATTGATCGGCATCCATCCGTCGCAATACTCGGCAACCCGATCGAAGGTCTTGGGCGACTGCGATCCCAGCAGGATCGGCGGCCCGCCTGCCTGCACCGGCTTGGGGAATGACCAGATCGGATCGAAGTTGACGAACTCGCCGTGATACTCGGCCGCTTCCCTGGTCCATATCGCGCGCATCGCGAGGATTTTTTCCTTGACGATTTTCCAGCGCCGCTTGAACTGCGCGCCGTGATTCGCCATCTCCTCGACGTTCCAGCCCGCGCCGATTCCGAAAATCACGCGGCCGCCGGAAATCATGTCGAGCGACGCGACTTCCTTGGCGAGCACGATTGGGTCGCGCTCGATCACCAGGCAAACGCCGGTGCCGAGCTTGAGTTTCTTTGTGACCGCCGCGGCCGCGCCGAGCGCTACGAAGGGATCGTGCGTATGCCAGTACTCCTTGGGCAGATCGGCGCCGCCGGGCCACGGCGTTTTGCGAGATGCCGGTATGTGCGTGTGCTCGGGAAAGAACATCGACTCGAAGCCGCGTTCCTCGGCTGCGAGCGCAAGTTCGATCGGCTGGATTGCGTAGTCAGTCGGGAACATCGAGATTCCAAATTCAGCCATGGCGATTTCTCCTGGTTCAGTTGGGCGTCGTCAGCGCACCCTGGATTTTTCATAGCACAACTGATCGCCGAAGTGTCTGCGCGAGCTTATGGCTACGCGCCAACCACGCGAATCTTCGCAGTCGAGGGGCGAGGAAGCCGAAACCCTACTGCGCGCCTGATCTCAGTACTTGGCCTGGGAGGTAGCCTGAATGATGGCCGTGCTCGTAGAGAATGTCGCCGTTGACGATCGTGTACTCGACGCCCTCGGCTGGCATCACGAGGCGGCGGCCGCCGCCGGGGAGATCGTTCTGCATGCGGGCGCGCTTGGCTGAGCCGATTTTGCGCTCGTCGAAGATCGCGACGTCGGCCGGCAGCCCGACCTTGAGCCGTCCGCGATCCTTGATGCCGAAGAAGTCGGCCGGCTCCGACGTGATTCGCTTGATTGCGTTCTCCAGCGTCATCGCCTGCCGCTCGCGCACCCAGGTGCCGAGCAGGTAGGTGCAGTAGCCCGCGTCGCACAGCATGTTCACGTGCGCGCCACCGTCGGAGAGTCCGATCATCGTGCGCGGATCCGTAATCAGCCGCTGAATTCCTTCCTCATGATACTGCTGCATCGTGTACTGAATATTCAGATCGTCCTCGAGCGCGAGGTCGAAGAAGGTGTCGAGCGGATCCTCATGGCGCTGATCGGCGATTTCGCCGATTGTCTTGCGCTCGTACTGCTTCAGCGTGGGCTTCGTGACCTCGAGCACCTCGACCCGATTCCATTTGCCCTGGAACAGATAGGGCCGCTTGAGCTCCTCGCGAAACGCGCCGCGAAAATTGGGATCGCGGTAGAACTCCTTCTGCTTCTCGAGCGGCTGATTGAAAACTGGTCCCCACGGCGCCATGTCCGCGAAAGAAAACGGGTTGCGCATATCCATCTGCACCACGAACGGCTTGCACAGCACCTGCGGCACGCCGCCGCGCTTAATCAACGGCTCGAGCCGCCGCAGAGTATCCTCGCTGGCCTCGGGCTTGTCGGGACGGCTGGCCATCGCGAGCCACGTCACCGGGCGCATGCTCTCGTCGAGCAGAAATTCCAGCAATCCCTCTTCGTCCTCCGACATGCGGCCGGCGCGCCGCGTGAGTGCTATTTCGATCGCGCCGCGACCCACGTCGCGCAGCACATTGGCGTAGGCCTTCAGCTCGTCGGTCGATGCCAGCCGGCACGCCAGCGGACGTCCCTGGTAGCCGATATGTTGCGGCAAGGTCGTCGTGGAAAATCCGAACGCGCCCGCGTCCATCGCTCCGCGCAAAAGCCCGGCGACCCGCGTCGTCTCATCGGGCGTAGCTTCGCGTTCCATCGATTCGTCGCCCAGCACGTAATGCCGAAATGGAGTTAGCGGTGCGAGGAACGCGAGATTGATTCCCGCGCCGCGACGTTCCGCCGCTGAGATGAATTCCGGAAAGGTTTCCCATTCCCAGCTAATCCCTTTCGACAACGCCTCGAACGGAATCGCCTCGACGTTGACCAGGTCCCACGCCGCCACCTCGCGCGCCGCCGGCTTGCAGGGAGCAATACCTACTCCACAATTTCCCATCACGACCGTGGTAACGCCGTGCCATGAAGTGCAACTGACTAATGGATCCCAACAGATCTGAGCATCGTAGTGAGTATGTGGATCGACGAAGCCCGGGGAGACGATCAGGTCGGACGCATCGATGGTTTCGGTGCCGATGTCGGTGACTTTACCGATTTCCGCGACCTTCCCGTTCTTGATTGCGACGTCGGCGCGCCGCCGAAATGCGCCTGTACCGTCGATGACCGTTCCGTTCTTGATGACCAGATCGTAGGACATTATCGATCCTCCAGGCTGCGACTCGAGGCAACCAACATACCACTCGGTATGGCAGGAAAGACTGTCGTTGCGCAAGGATTCGCATCAAGACGCGTGTTCTTTGTGGCACAAAGGACGCGCTAATTTCGGATTTTTGCTATCTATTAGTCACAACTACACGACAAATTGATGCTAATGCGCTGCCGCGTGGAAATCTTCACGAGCAAGCCCGTCGCGACGCCGCGCGGGATGCTCAAGCTGCGCGACTCCCGCACTCCTAGGCGCAAGAACTATCCTCTTATATGATCTCTACGCGGGCTGAATTTGCGGGCGACGAAAATAGGAGACTAGTCAGATGAAGGTGGTTGTCGATCAAAAGTTGTGCGAGGGAAATATGAAATGCCAGGAGGCAGCGCCGGAAGTATTCGAGGTGCGCGACGACGACAAGAGCCACCTGCTGCTCGACAATCCGCCCGAACGCATGCGCGACAAGCTCAAGCTCGCGGCGCGGCTGTGCCCCCGGCAGGCAATTACGGTCAGCGACGACTAGATGACTCACCACGCGCATCAGGTCAGAATGCAGCATTGAATACTTGCGGAATCGCGGAGACTCTCGCCTATGGAAACTGAGCAGGCCCTTTCACTCGAGTCGCTGAACATCATCGGCCCCGACCACTACATGCAAAACGGCTACCCGCATCGCGAGTGGACCTACCTCCGCAAGCACAAACCGGTTTTCTGGTGCGAGCATCCCAAAACCGATCCGTTCTGGGCGATCACCAAGCACGCCGACATCATTCAGATCTCCAAGCAGCCGCGCTTGTTCCTTAACGGTCCGCGCTTGCTGGTGTTCGTGAACGAGGACGGCTTCACGGAGAGCCCGACGCCCCCGTTCCGCCACCTACTCGACATGGATCCGCCCGACCACGGCGAATATCGCGTCGTCGTCAGCCGCCACTTCACGCCGCGCGGAGTGAGTCCGCTCGGGCCCGAGATCGAGAACATCACGCGCGAGGTGCTCGACGACGTGACCGGACGCGACGTCTGCGATTTCGTCACCGACGTATCGTCAAAGATTCCGCTTGCCGTCATCGCCGAGTTGCTCGGCGTTCCGCACAAGGATTGGGAACAGCTCTTCCGATGGACTAACGAGACGATCGGCGGCGGCGATCCCGAGTTCCAGGCGGGCACCAGCGCGCAGGAAACCATGGATCGTTCGCGACTCGGGCTGTTCCAGTATTTCAGCGAGATGGTGGCGTCGCGGATGAAGCATCCGACCAACGACATCACCAGTATCGTCGCCAACGGTAAGGTGAACGGCGCACCGATCCCGCAGTTCGAGATGCTCTCCTACTACTTTTTGCTGGTGGTAGCGGGCAACGAGACGACCCGTAACGCAACCACCGGCGGCCTGCAGGCTTTCATCGACAATCCGGGCGA
>PMOH01000527.1 GCA_003161515.1 Deltaproteobacteria bacterium | reverse complement strand
TAATACTGGAAAAACGTGTGGCTGAGACCGATTACAAATCTACCCTGAAACTTCCCAAGACCGACTTTCCGATGAAGGCGAATCTGCCCAAGCGGGAGCCGGAGATGCTCAAACTATGGGACGGACTCGACCTCTACGGCCGCCTGATGCAGGCGCGCAAGGATGCACAGTCGTGGGTGCTGCACGACGGGCCGCCCTATGCCAACGGCCGCGTACATCTTGGGACTGCGCTGAACAAAATTCTGAAGGACTTCGTCGTGCGGTCGCGCTCGATGCTCGGATATCGCACGCCGTTCGTGCCGGGCTGGGACTGTCACGGGATGCCGATCGAGTACAAGGTGTCGCGCGACCTCGGCGGCGACAAAGCGCGCACGACCCCGAAGCTCGAGCTGCGCAAGCTGTGCCGCGCCGAAGCCGAGAAGTGGGTGGATTTGCAGCGCTCGGATTTTCGGCGCCTGGGATGTATCGGCGACTGGTTTCATCCGTACCTCACGATGGCGCCGGAGTACGACGCCGCGGAAATCCGCGTGCTGCGCAAGATGGTCGAGAACGGCTACGTGTATCGCGGGCTGCGTCCGGTGCATTGGTGCTTCGACTGCCGTTCGGCGCTGGCGGAGGCCGAAGTCGAGTATCGCGACCATGTTTCGCCGTCGATTTACGTCGCGTTCGCGTTCAATTCGAATCTCAAAAATGCGGGCGCGCTGGCCGCAGAAGCCAAAGACCGCGCCGAGCTCGAATCGGCGCACCAAGCCGGAAAATTGTCGGCGGTTATCTGGACCACGACGCCGTGGACGCTCCCGGCTAATCTCGGAATCTCGCTCAACGAGACCTTCGACTACGTCGCGCTGAAAGCTGGCGAACATTATTACGTGGTGGCGGCGCGATTGGCCGACAGCGTCGAGAAGGAATGCGCTCTGACAGTTGAAAAGCGGATCGCGCTCGATCGCGACGCGCTCAAAGCGCACGACGGCCAGGATATTTTTCGGCATCCGTTTATCCCGCGCGACGTGAAGCTCATGTACGCCGAGCACGTGACCGCGGACACCGGCACCGGCCTCGTGCATACCGCGCCGGGACATGGCTACGAGGATTTCGTGGTCAGCCAGAAGTACGGGGTGAAGCCTTATGTGCCGGTGGACGGCAGCGGAGTGTTCACGCGGGACGGGGGCGAGTGGGAAGGGCAGAATGTTTTCAAGGCGAACAATTCGATCGTTGCAAAATTACGCACGGTGGGCGCGCTGCTGCACGCGCAAAATTTTTCGCACAGCTATCCTCATTGCTGGCGATGCCACAATCCGCTGATTTTTCTTGCAACCGAGCAATGGTTCGTCAGCGTCGATCACAACGGACTGCGCGCCAGGGTGATCGACGCGATCGATAACGTGAAGTGGTACCCGGCGTGGTCGCGCGAGCGGATTCGCAACATGACCGAGACGCGGCCGGATTGGACTATCTCGCGGCAGCGCGCGTGGGGCGTGCCGATTCCCGCAGTCAGATGCGCGGAATGCGACGAGGTCGCGCCGCTTTCGGCGACGATGGATCGGGTCGAGGAAATTTTCGCGCGCGAAGGCTCCGACGCGTGGTACAGCCGGCCGGCGGCAGACTTCGTCGCGCAGGGCGTCAAGTGTGCGAAGTGCGGCGGCGCGGTCTTCGTCAAGGAAGAAGACATCCTCGACGTGTGGTTCGATTCGGGCTCGTCGCAAGCCGCAGTGCTCGCCGTGCGGCCGGAACTGAAATGGCCGGCCGACGCGTACCTCGAAGCGGTGGAGCAGGCGCGCGGATGGTTCAGCTCGTCGCTTTTTTGCGCCGTGTCGGACCGCGGTGAGGCACCGTTCAAGAGCATCATCAGCCACGGGCTGACGATCGACGAGAAAGGCCGCAAGATGTCGAAGTCGCTCGGCAACTCTGAGGACGCCGTCGATGCGGTCGGCCGGATGGGCGCCGACGTGCTGCGCTTGGTGTATGCGTCGCTCGATTACACCACCGATATCACGCTCGGACAGACCATTTTCGGCGCAGTGTCGGAGTCGTATCGAAAGATCCGCAACACCTGCCGCTTCGTGCTCGGCAACCTCGCCGACTTTGATCCCGCGCGCGACTCGGTCGAACTGAAAGACATGCTCGAGTTCGATCGGTTCATCCTGGCGCGCACGGAAAAACTGAAGACCGAAGTGCGCCGCGCTTACGAAGCGTTCGAATTCCAGACCGCGTTCCAGGTGATGCAGAATTTTATCGTGGTCGATTTGAGTTCGCTCTATATAGATGTGGCGCGCGACCGTCTTTACTGCGCTTCTGAGAAATCAGTCGAGCGCCGTTCGGCGCAGACCGCGCTGTTCAACATTCTCGACGCGCTCGTCAGGATGCTCGCGCCGTTGATCCCGTTCACGGCCGAGGAAGTTTACTCATACCTGCCGGGCAAGCGGCTCGAGAGCGTGCATCTGACGACGATGCATCCGGCGAATCCGCCATGGCGCGACGGAGACCTCGAAGCGCGATGGGAGCGGCTGCTCAAGGTTCGCGACGAGGCGCTCAAGTTGCTCGAGGCGATGCGCAAGTCGGGGACGATCGGCGCGCCGCTCGATGCAGCAATCAGTCTGGGCGCTGACGGTGGCTCTGAGGGCGGTCTTGCTGAAACTCTGAAGCGGTATCGCGAAGAGCTGAAGGATTTGTTCATCGTCTCTGACGTTGCTTTGTTGGGCGATGCTGAAGCCGCCGAGATCAGGCTACAAGCCAACGGTCGCGAGGATTTCGCGGTTGACGGTACCTTCGCGCGCGCTTCCGCGAATCCCGCGATCACGCTGATCGGGCGCCATGCGTCCGGCGCGAAGTGCGCGCGATGCTGGAAATACTTCGACAACAGCGATGGCGAAACGTTGGATGCGCGATGCCGCGCAGTGGTGGGAGCGTAGCCGATGTCCGAACAATCGAGCGCGAAGCCCATTGCCAATGTTCTCTCCGGACGCGAAGCGGGCAGTGAATCGACGACTGCCGTGCCGCCACGCCGGCCATTTCTGTTCGTGCTCGGCGCGATCACGATTCCCGTCATCCTGCTCGACCAGGCAACCAAGCTGTTCGTGCAGGCGCACATGGCGCTGTACGAAAGTATCGCGATCATCCCGAACTACCTGGACATCACGTACACGCTGAATCCCGGCGCCGCGTTCAGTATGCTCGCGGACGCGCCGCCGTGGCTCCGCAAAATGTTCCTGCTATCGATGGCGTGCGCGGCGATAATCGTGCTCGCTGTGATGATCGTGCGCGCCGACCGCGTTTCGATCAGCTCGGTCGCATTCGCGCTGATCATGGGCGGTGCGATTGGCAATCTGATCGATCGAGCGATTCGCGGGCGCGTGATCGACTTCATGCGCGCGCACTATTACGATCTGAACTATCCAATCTTCAATGTCGCCGACAGCGCAATCTCGATTGGCGTCGCGCTGATCATCCTGACAGCATTTTTCGGCAGCGACGACGAACCCAAGCCGAATCCTTCAAGCTAGTCCGCGGCGCGACGCATTTGACGCCAACGCCGGGTCGGGTCTAGCTTCGAAAAATCGAAGTTTGGATCGACGCGGGAGCATGTCGCGATGAAAGCAATCAACACCGTC
>PMOH01000077.1:2123-4268 GCA_003161515.1 Deltaproteobacteria bacterium | reverse complement strand
CGGCTCCGCGAAGAGCTCGGCGAGCTGACGACGGAAGCCGAGGACGCGAAGAAGAATCTGATCTCGTTCAAGGGCGAGATCGAGAAGCTCAAGGTCGAAAAGGTGCGGATGATCGCTCGGATGAGGAATGCGCAGGCTCGCGTGCGAATCCAACGCGCCCTCGAGGAGATTTCGTACGACGACGACGTACGCGCGCTCGAAGAAGTGCGCGAGTCGATTCAGCGGATGCTCGCGCAGGCGGGCGTCAATCACGAAATCGCGGGCTCCGAGCTCGGCGACAAGCTCGAAGCAATCCGTGTGCGCAACGCCGAATCCAAGGCCCAGGCTGAGCTGGCGGACTTGAAGCGCAAGCGCCGTCCGCCGCTCGCGCCGATGGATATCTTCACCGCAGCGGCGAATGCTGCCGCCAACGGCGACATCAAGCACGCAAACTGAGTTGAATATGAGAGCATCATCTACCATCGTTGCGACGCTCGCGGTGATCGCTCTGCTTGGCTCTGGATGCGGTCGCGGACCGCATCCAGGACCTCCGCCGGGGGCACCGGGCGAACACGGCGCGGCGGCGAATGATTTCCACGGCGTATCGGCGAACAGCGTTTTTGGCTCGGTCGATATAAAGGAGACGGCGGATCTTTGCGCCGGGCGCGTGCAACTCTCTCAAGGCAATGCGACGGTCAACGACGCATGTTTCAGCGGAGACACCAACGTCGTCCTATGCACCGACACGTCGTCGGCCAGTGCCGTCCAATGCGCAGCTACAAATGGGAAGCTGGTCCTCGCCGGCAACGGCAGCGATCAGATCAACTACGCGCGCGTCAGATAGGCTGCTACGCGCGGACCCCCTCGATCACGCTGACCCTTGCAGCGGTCGGTACGATTGTCGTCAGCCTGAACCCCGCGGCCTGGTAGAGCGAGCGGAACTCATCCTCCGAGCGCTGACGTCCTCCCGTGGCCACCAACATGTTGCAATCATTGGCCGCCGCCCCGCGACTCTCGTGGGACCAGTCGATCCGGCTTGGGTACACGCCTTCGACGATCAGAAGTTTGCCCTGCGGGGTCATCGCCTTATGGCAGTTTCTCAGAATTGCTCTCGCGCGATCGTCGTCCCAGTCGTGAATGACATGCTTGAGAATGTAAGCGTCGCCACCGGCAGTTACTTCCTTGAAGAAGTCTCCGCCGACCGCTTGGCAGCGTCCCTCGAGACCATTTTGCGAGATTTGCGCCTTTGCGCGTTCCGCCGCCGCCGGTTGATCGAACACAATACCTCGCAAAGCGGGATTCGCTTTCAGGATGCCGACGATCAGCGCGCCGTTCCCGCCGCCTACATCCACAAGGGTCGTTACAGATTTGAAATTGTAAGCGGCCGCGACTGCAATCGCGGTCAGTCTAGTGAGGTCCGCCATTGCGGCGTCGAAAGTCGCGTCATCTTCAGGTGTACGAAGCGGATCCTGAAACACGTCGGTGAGGCCCCTGCGACGGAAAGCCGGCTCGCCAGTTTTGACGCTGTACTCAAGATCCCCCCAGTTATCGTGCATCCGATTTCCCGCGAACAGCATGACCATCGCGCGCGACGACCCCGGCACACCCGTTCGCAGACACTCACCCGCAGGCGTTAACGCGAAGGTGCCATTCTCCTGTTCCGCGAACACGCCTACGCTCGCCAGCAAGCGCATCATGCGCCTCAGCGAGGGCGGATGAGTTTCCGTAGCCTTGGCCAGCTCTTCGTAGTAGCGAGGTCCGTCCTTGAGTAAGTCGGCGATCCCGAGCTTCGCCGCTACGAACAGCGCTCGCGAAAGGTAGTGGCCGGTCGCCAGCTGATAGAGCAGGATCGGAGGCGCAAGGTTCGAAGGGGCGGTGCGCGCCGCGGAATCGGTTGCTTTCGCTTGAGAGGGATCTTGCTCAGCCGCCATCATCGTTTACCTCTCCGTGCATAGAGATCGAATGGTCTCGTGAACAGATCGACGCAACGAGACATTTATACGCGTGCACGCGAAGATCAAGGATCGGCGAGACGCGACACCAGGCAGCCGGACCTATGAGCAACTAGCGGCGGAATACCGCGGAGTCCGCTATTGGCAGGCCCAGCGCGTACCGCCGCAGCCAGTCGAGCGCGACTTGCGACGTGATCAGTTTGATCCAGTCGCG
>PMOH01000077.1:0-2044 GCA_003161515.1 Deltaproteobacteria bacterium | reverse complement strand
GCGCCGTGCGCTTTCAGCGTGTCGGCTGACACGCCGAGCACTCCCTCTTTCACATCGTAGGTGTAGGTGACCAGGTCGCCCTTAAAATATTGCGAGCATCCTGGGACATTCGTGATGCGATGTCCGATCAGTCCGCCGGTACATGACTCGGCGACCGCAACAGTAAGTTTTTTTTCGATGAAAAGACGGCCGACAGTTTCTTCCATCGACGTTTCGCCTTCGGCGTAGATGAACTGCGAGATTTTCCCGCGTACGCGTTGCGCCAGCTCCTCGAGCTTGCGATGAACTTCGCCGGGTTTTCCCTCGGCTCTGATTTTCAGCGAAATTTGCGGGAAGCTCGCGCGGAACGAGACCTTCGCTTCATCCGGCTTGATCAATCCCGCCACCGCTTCGTCGAGTGCCGACTCGCTCATCCCGAAAGTCTGGAAGATTTTCACTGCGTAAACCTGGTCGGTGCCGCGATTCGCCGCGATCCACGGAATCACCGTATTTTCCATCATCGGTTTCATCTCGCGCGGGACGCCCGGCAGCACGATCAGATGCGCGGTATGACCGCCCAGCGTCACCGGCATTCTGAAGCCTGGCGCGGTGCCGAGCGGATTCTGAATGACGGTCGCACCCTCGGGGAAGTCGGCCTGCTTGAGATTGTTCTCGGGCATCGGGCGGCCGATCGACGCGAACAATTTTTTCATGTGATCGACGGCGGCCTCGTCGCGACGCAACTTCACTCCCGCGACGCGCGCGATCGTTTCGGTGGTCAGGTCATCGGCGGTCGGCCCGATGCCGCCGGTCGAAATCACGACGTCGCCCTTTTCGATCGCCGTGCGCCACGCCCATTCCAAACGATCGGGAACGTCGCCGACCGTCAGCACCGCGATCAGGTCGATGCCAATTTCCGCGAGCTTGTCGGAAAGGTAGTTGGCGTTGGTATCGACGACCTTGCCGGTAGTGATTTCGTCGCCGGTGGAAAGAATCACAGCGTTCTGAATCATCGGGAACTCCTCAGATCAAGCGCACCAGGATGTGCAACACGATATTCGCATAGATCGCGGCGGCCAAATCGTCCAGCATCACGCCCGCGCCGTTGCGCATGCGGCGATCGATCAAGCTCGCCGGCCACGGTTTGACCACGTCGGCTACCCGGAAGAGCAGGAATCCCACCATCATCCAGCCGAACGTGATCGGATTGGCGAACATCGTCGCCGCCATGCCGAGAACTTCGTCGAGCACGATTCGCGAGTCGTCGTGATTGTCGAAAATTTTCTCGGCACGATCGGAAATCCAGCAAGCGATCGCGAATACGATCGCGAACACCAGCAGGCACAGCGCCGGCGAGTAGCTCCAAAGCGGACCGAACGCCAGCCAGACGACGACGAGTCCGACCACTGAGCCGGCAGTGCCAGGCGCGATCGGAGCGTAGCCGGAATAAATTCCGGTGGCGAAAAAGATGATGAGTGAGCGCATTCCGGGGCGATCAGCTTGTGGTCAAGGTCACGGGATCGTCATCAGCGCCGACCTCGACCGATGCGACGCCTTCGATCTTCTGCGCGACTCCGATCACCAGGTCGTCCCACGGCGGCACCAGCCCGACACCGCTCACGCGCACGCATCCGGCCGAACAATTCACCGACATCTGGGTGTCGCCGATTTTCGGATGCGCCACCAGCGCCGCGTGCACTTGCGCAGCGATCGCGGCGTCGCGCATGCATTTCGTTCGCTCGGAGCTGCCTTCGCTGTCGATATGAGTCGCGAGCGCCGCAAGCGTGTTGGCAAGCGAGGCGAGCGGAAGCCGCGAGGTGTTGATAACGAGGTCGTAAATCGATGGATCTTCGATGTCCTGGCCGAAGAGGGTTTGGATGCGCGCCTTCACTTCGGTGTCGAAGTCGCGAACGCGCTTGTCGGCTGCTGACGCCGAGAGTTTCTCCTCTTGCGCGACCTGCTTGATACGGATGGCCACTGGAGCCATCGTGCGCACCCTGATGCCGCATCCGCCTTCGGGCAGAAAATGCGACGAGCCGCGTCCGGCGACGACGAAGCGGTCTTG
>PMOH01000399.1:3749-15446 GCA_003161515.1 Deltaproteobacteria bacterium | reverse complement strand
TGGCTCGGGCTGAAGGGCGTCACCTTCAATGTTGCGGTTGCCGAGAAGCGCGTGAACTGGCTGCACATCAGCGTTCGCGGCAAGGGCGGACATGGCTCGGTGCCTAAGCCCGACAATCCGAATCTCATCCTGATCAACGCGCTGCATCGACTGCTGGAAAAGCAGCCGCCGATTCGAATCACGAAAATTTTCGCCGACGCGATGGAGTCGCTCGCGCCGCTCGAGCCGAGTCCGGCGTCGTTCCAGCTCGCGCATCTCAACCAGCCCGGGGTTGCGCAGGCGGCGATGACAGGCGTGCTCAGTCCCTACGCGGTCCAGGCGCTCATGCGCGACACGATTTCGCTGACGATGCTCAACGCGGGAATCAAAGTGAACGTCGTGCCGACGGTCGCCGAAGCTGGACTCGACTGCCGGCTGCTGCCGGGCACCGATGCCGGCGCGTTTATGAAACGTCTGCGCGATCTGCTCGGCCCCGGCGATTTCACGATCGACTATATCCAGCGCCCCGATGACACTCCGCCGTCGCCGTCTTCCGGCGAGAGTTGGGACGCGATCAAACGCGTCGTCGCGAGCGATTTCAAAGACGCCCGCGTGGTTCCGTGGATGACGACCGGTGGCACCGACTCGCGCTTCATCCGCAGCAAGGGCGTGGCCGCCTACGGATTCGTCCCGGTGATTCTCGGCGAAGGCGAAATTTCGCGCATTCACGGTGACGACGAGCGCCTGTCGGTCGAAAATCTGAATCGCGGCATCAAGGCCACTTACGATTTGACCGTCGACCTGTGCGCCGCGCAGCATTGACGCCGCGTATGTTATGGTGAGGCGATGACACTCGATACGCCCAACGGCCTCGGCGGCGCAATTGCGTTCATGTTCGGCGCATGCGTCGGCAGCTTCGTCTGCATGGTCGCCTACCGGCTGCCGCGCGATCTTTCGATCGTCACGCCGCGTTCGTATTGCGAGAGTTGCGAGCGCGCGATTCCGTGGTGGGCGAACATCCCGATTCTCGCCTACCTTGGACTGCGCGGGCGATGCGTGATGTGCGGCGCGCCGATTCCGTTCCGCCATTTCCTCGCCGAATTTGGCCTGGCGCTCATCGCGCTCTATCTCTACTTCGCATTTCCGCTGCCCGACGCAATCGCGCGCTTAGTGCTATGCGCCGCGCTGTGGGCCGTCGCGATCATCGACTACGACTGGCGGCTGATTCCGAACATCATCACGTGGCCGGGCGCGCTGGTCGGCTTCATCGCGGCGTCCACCATGATGCCCGACATCGGCTGGAAAAGTTCGCTGATCGGAATCCTCGTCGGCGGCGGCGTCCTGTGGGGCACCGGTTATTTTTATCAGCTGGTGCGCGGGCGCGAGGGCGTCGGCCTGGGCGACGTGTGGCTGCTCGGGATGGTCGGTGGATTTCTCGGGTGGCCGGGAGTTTTCTTCACGATGTTTTTCGGTTCGGTAATCGGCGCAGTCGGCGGAATCGCGTTTGCGCTCACCGGCGGCGGCTCGAGCGCGCCCGGTCCGCTCGGCGATCCCGCGACGGATCCGGAGGAAGCGGACGTTTCGATTTTGAAAACCGAAGTTCCGTTCGGCCCGTACCTGGCGCTGGCCGCCGGCGTGTTCGCGCTCTTTCAGCCGCAACTGGCACACTGGTATTTTGGCCGATAACAATGCCGGCGGGAGTATTCATCACGCTTGAGGGCGTCGAGGGGAGCGGCAAGACGACGCAGGCCGCTATTCTCGGCGACGCGCTGCGCAAGAACGGGCGCCGCGTAACGGTCACGCATGAGCCGGGCGGGACGCGCGCCGGCGAAACGATTCGCGCGATTTTTTTAGATCCGGCCGTTTCGCTCGACGTCGCGGCGGAGCTGCTGCTGGTCCTTGCCGATCGCGCGCAGCACGTCCGCGAAAAACTCCGGCCCGCGCTGGCCTCCGGCGAAATCGTGATTTCCGATCGCTATTCTGATTCGACTACCGCCTACCAGGGCTACGCTCGTGGCGTCGATCTAAAAGTGCTCGGCGAGTTGAACCGACTCGCGACTGATAACGTCACTCCGGACCTGACGATCGTCCTCGATCTCCCCGTCGAAACTGGCCTCGAGCGCACTCGTGCGCGGGCCAAGGGCACCGGCCGCGGCTCCGATCGCTTCGAGGGCGAGCGTGCGGAGTTCCATCGCAAGGTGCGCGACGGTTTTCTCGCGATCGCGAAGGCCGAGCCCGCGCGCGTCGTCGTGATCGACGCCGATCGCCCGGTTGCCGCCGTCACCGCCGACATCCAACGCGCGGTTGACGAGATGCTCGCGCGCCGATGATTGATTCGTCATGCCGATAACTTCAGTGCTCGGTCATCGCGAAATTGCGACGCGGCTGCTCGCCGAGTTGCGCAGCCGTCCGTCGCACGCCTACCTGTTTTCGGGGCCGCGCGGGGTCGGCAAGGCGATTGTCGCGACCAGCCTCGTGCATGCGATCATGTGCGAGCGATCGCCCGGCGAGAATTTCTGCTGCACCACCTCGCATTGCCCGGTGCGAATCGCGCCGCAGACCGAGCGCACCCGCGTGCGCGCCGGCGACGCTTACGCGCCGCGATGCGATTGCTGCTCCGCATGCGTGCAAATCGCGACCGGAGTCCATCCGGATTTCACGTATGTCTCGCGGCCCGTCGGCCGTTCCGAAGTATTGATCGACCAGGTCCGCGATCTGATTGCGCGGCTGGGAGTCCGGCCCTCGCGCTCTCCGGTTCGCATGGCGATTATCGACGATGCCGAGGTGCTCGGTGAACCCGCACAGAACGCGCTGCTGAAGACGCTGGAGGAGCCGCCCGGCCACGCGATCATCATCATGGTATCGGCGAGCGAGCGCGCGCTGCTCGACACCGTCCGCTCGCGCATGCGCACGGTGAGATTTCCGGCGCTGCCGATTGCCGATCTCGAACAGATACTTGCGTCCCGTGGGGTCGATAACCAGGCCCGCGCAAGTGCGATCGCGTTGACGGCGCGCGGCAGCGCTGCGAATGCGATCGCGCTGGCGGACGGCGACGAGCCGCCGATGAAAGAGCTGCTGGACGCGCTGAGCCATGGTAAATCGATCGACTTTGCGCGCGCGCAATCGCTCGCGCAGGAGTTTTTTTCCACTCGCGACGCCGCGTCCGGGAATTTCGAGCTGCTCGCACGACTGCTCGAAGAAATACTATGCTACAAGCTGTTGAAGACCGACTTCGTCGCGTTTCCGGCCGAGGCGCGGTCGCGCCTGGTCAGCCTGGCAGATAGTATGGCGGTCGATGCGATCGCGAAATGTATCGAGGCTGCGGTGCGCGCCAGCCTGGCGGTTGGCGAGAACGCCAATCCCCGGATGCAGGCGGAGAATTGGTGGACGATAGCCGGGCACGCGATGCGGGGTGAATAGAAAGTAGTGGCAGACATCGATCCGTTTGAAGGCGCGCCGTCGCTGCCGAAAATTGTCGCGGTCAGTCTCCAGCAGACCGGCCATCTGTACAATTTCCTGGCCGGCGATCGTATGCTGCGCCGCGGCGAGCGCGTGCTGGTCGAGAGCGAGGCGGGCGCGCGCGTCGGCACTGTCGAGATTGAACCGCACGAACCCGCGCAGACGATCGATCTTTCGCAGTTGCGTCCGATCATTCGCATCGCCAGCGACAACGACTTCCATCTCGAGCAGGAAAATCTCTCGCGCGAAGCGAACGCGCGCCGGATGTGCGTCGAGCGCATCCGCGAGCGCCGAATCCAGATGAAGCTGGTAAGCGCCGACTACACCTTCGACGGGCGCAAGGTGACTTTTTATTTCGTCGCCGAGGGCCGCGTCGATTTTCGCGACCTGGTCCGCGATCTCGCGAACACGCTCCGCGTTCGGGTCGAGATGAAACAGATTGGCGCGCGCGATGAGACCAAGGTCACCGGCGGGCTCGGACCGTGCGGACGCGAGTTATGTTGCTCGAGTTGGCTGCGCGACTTCGAGGCGGTGACGGTCAAGATGGCGCGTGAGCAAGGCCTCGCGCTCAATCCGTCGCGACTGGCCGGGATGTGCGGACGCCTGAAGTGCTGCCTGCGCTACGAATACGCCACTTACGTCGAACTCAAGCGCGCGCTGCCGAACCTCGGCAAGCGGGTGCAATGCGTCAAAGGCGACGGCAAAGTGGTCCGCCAGAACATCCTCAAGCAGACCGTGCTGATTCAGCGCGAAGAAGACGGCGGCGTCGTCGAAGTGACGCTGGAAGATCTCGTCGCCTCGCGCCCGCAATAGCCGGCGCAGTTACTACCGCCGCACTCTGCGCCTGACGCCGTGGGGCGGGGGCGGAGTCTGACTTCCGATGATCGCGTTAGTGATATCGAAGCATCCGGTGTCGCCATCCTGGTTGCTGAGCACCAGCGCAAATGGGCCGTTGCCCAGTCCCGATGAATCGATCCCTGCCACCTCGATGTTCACGGTCCATTCTCCGCACGCGGGTGACACGGGCGTCGGCAGCTGGACCATCCTGGCCGAGACCGTACCCGGGAAGAGCGATTGGAAGAGAGTTCCATAGCTCTGGTGGTTGACGGTATGCACCACCCATGGCTCCAGCATCAGCTCCAGTGAGGCATCGTCGAACAAGCCGCAACTGCCGGATCTCAGAAGGACGGTGAAGCCGTTGAACGCATTGTCGGCTGCATCGCACACCGGGAAGCCATTCTCGATGAAGGTAAACGCCATGTTGACCTGGTCTGAATATGGAGTGGTCGAACGCGCTATCTGCACCCGTTCGCTGTTCGGCGCGAGCACGAAGGGCATCGTCTGTAGTTCGAATGCGCCGGCGTCGCAGAAATTTGGGTTGCCGGGGTCGGGCCGGGGAAATCCGCGCTGGTCGGTTGTCAATGGTAGCGGCGTCGGCGAGGACTGGTCGGTGCAATTCGCGACCGGAATAAAATCGACCCCCTCGCTATTAGGTTCGAGCGCGATCGTCAGCGTCGGGCCGCCATTGTTCTGCAATCCCAGCGGGTCCAAATGCAGCGTCGTGCTGTGATTGATACTCGTGCCGCTGAAGCCGCAGCTGCCGTCGTCGGAAATGTTGTGGCCGGCGTCGATGACGGCGGTACCGCCGCAATTGCCGGAGGTGCTGTCCGCCAGAATATTGCCTTTGAGACTGATGAGCCCGGTGCTGGCGGGGTTGTTGTAGATGGCACCGCCTCCGCCGGTGGCCTGGTTGCCCGAGAACGTGCTGTTGGTGACGGTCGGCGCCAGATCGCTGAAGATGGCGCCGCCGCGGGCGGTCGGATTCCCGGTGGACTGATTCCCTGAAAACGTGCTGTTGATGACGGTCAGCGGGCCATCGCTGGCGATGGCGCCGCCGCCAATGTCGATGGCGTTGTTATCCGAGAACGTGCTGTTGGTGACCGTCAGAGTGGCTTTGAAGTTTTCGATGGCGCCGCCGAAGCCGGCGGTTTGGTTGCCAGTGAACGTGCTGTTGGTGACGGTCGACGTGCCGCCGGCGTTGTTTTCGATGGCGCCGCCGCTGCCGGGGGCATGGTTGCCTGAGAACGTGCCGCTGGTAACGTTCACCGTGCCATTGTTCAAGATGGCGCCGCCCTCGACAGTAGATTGGTTGTTCGAGAACGTGCTGTTGGTGACGGTCAGCATGCCATCGTTGTAGATGGCACCGCCGTCGAGGCCATCGTTGTTGGAGAACGTACAGTTAGTGACGGTCAGCGTGCCCTCGTTGTCGACGCCGCCGCCGACGAGTTTCCCCAGGCCGTTAACCAGGGTCAGAGATGTCAGGTTGAGGGTGGCGCCCGCATTCACGAGGAAAATTTGATACGTGCTCACGCCATCCACAGTGATGGCTTGTCCGCTGCCATCAATCGTCAAGCCACCGGATGAGGTGTTCAAGATTGTAGGCAGGCCACTGCCCAGCGTGATCGTACCGCTGACGCTGAAATTGATGGTGCTGGCGACAGTGGGAGTGGTGTTCGCGCTTGTGATTGCTGCGCGCAGACTTCCTGCTCCGGTATCATTGGTGTTGATGACGGTAATGGTCGCCGCGCGCGCCAACCCCGACATCGCCAGGCACAAAACCGGCAGCGCAATTGCCGCAAGCGTAAAGCGCCGCTTCGATCTGCCATGGACCCCTCCCGGCGGCGCGTACGGCCGCGTTGGCAAATGTCACCAGTCAGTTAACGCAGGTAAGCCGGACAACTCTCTCATCGCGCCTGCCTACTGTCAAATTCAGGTAGACCAGCACGAAACAGCGCGGGCGGAATGTCATCGACACTCCGCCCGCAATCATTTCGCTTCCCGCGTCTCAATGACGCTTGGAAAAGCGGTTATAGGTGTCCCGTTCTAACCGCGAGCCTTAACGCCTCACTCTGCGATGGACGCCGTGAGGTGGCACTGGTGTCTGATTGCCGACTACCGCGTTGGTGACGTCGAAGCAGGTCTCGGTGTCGCTCAAATCGTTGATTAGCAGTGCAAACGGATTGCCGCCTCCCAGATTCACACTCGGGCTATTGGTGTCGAGGCCTTTGAATTCGAGGTTCAGCGTCCACTCACCACAAAGTCCCGGCGGCGTCGGCAGCGCTACTAATCTGGCCGATACTGTCTCCGGTCCGATCGTCTCGAAGAAAGTTCCGTATTGCTCATGATTGACCGTATGCACGACGAAGGGAGTGAGATCCTGGAACAGTCCGTTGAACGGAAGTGAAGCGCAGGTGCCTTCAAAAAGCCCGATACCGACGCCGTAATTGAGCGCGTCTTCATCACCGAGAGGTCCTAGGTCGCAGTCCGGATCGCCGTTCGCGGTGAAGGTCAATCCTATGTTGACCTGGTCCGAATTTGGACTGGTCGAACGGGCTATCTGCACTCTCTCATTGTTCAACGTATAAGCCGCCAGCGCTCCAAACTCGTATGCGCCGCTGTCGCACCCGAGAGGGTAGTAGGGATCGGGCCGGCCAAAGAGCCGCTGATCGGTTTCCAGTGGGTCTCCATCCTGTTGAGTGCAATTCGCGACCGGAATCCGGCCGATCGCATCGCTGCCGCTTTCCAGCGCGACCGTGAACGACGGCCCGCCATTGTTTTGCAATCCCAGGGGATCGAGATTGAGCTCAGCAGCGGTAACGTTGTTGAGGCTCGAAGCGGCGGTGAAGCCGCAGCTATCGTCCACCGAGATGTTGTAGTTCTCGTCGGTCACAGGCGGAGCCGAGATTCCCGCACAATTGCCGACGGGCGAAACGACGCCAGTGCCCGCGTGATCGAGATGGTCCGCGAAGATTGTGCCTTTGACGTCGGCGGTTCCTTCATTGTAGATGGCACTGCCGGTTTTCGCGTAGTTATGCTCGAAGGTGGAGTTGGTGAGTTCCAGGCTCGCGCCCAGGATGCCGCCGCACACTGCACCACCGACCCCAGAGCACACTGCTCCACCCGCGACGTAGATGGCGCCGCCGAAGGTGTTGTCGTATGTCAGCGCGTCATTCTCGTAGAAGGTGCTGTTCGTGACTTGCATGCTGCCGGAAGCCGCGAAGATTGCGCCACCCTCGCCACCCAGGATCGGGATCTCACAGAGCGCGGGAGTAACCTCGACGGTATTGTCGACGAAAAGGCAATCTTTAATGTCCACGTCGCCGCTAGTGTCTGAGTAAATGGCGCCGCCCTCTTCAGCGAATCCGTGCGCAAACGTCAGCGCGGTCAGCTTGAGAAACCTGTTGAGCGACGAGACAAACATGATCCCGCCTTGCGGGATGCCATTGAGGCCGCCGTCGATCACAACCGGTCCGTCGCCAAACGTGCTTATTTCCAGAACCTCGTCGGAAATATTCAGCGGAAGGCGGTCAGCGTCAACGAAGATCGTGCCAGTTAGGCCGATCACTATCTGGTCGGCGCCGGTTCCCGGGATAATGACACACCCGCCAACCGGGTGATCGATGTTCGCTGAAGCGATCGCATCGGGCAGCGTACATAATGTAGGATCGCTCCCGCCGTCGAGCGTGTTGACGAAGATGGTGTTGGCGCGCGCCAACCCCGACATCACCAGGAATAAGAACGGTAGCGCAGCAGCGGCAAATGCAAAGCGCCGATTCGAACCTGCCATGGACCCCTCCCAGCGGCGCGTACTGCCGCGTTGGCAAATCTCTACAGCCTGAACCAATTTCAAAGGCGAGCCCAATGTCGCACTGCGCGAAGCTACTGTCAATCCGTTAACTAAACAAAGCGTCTGAAGCCGCGCCAAACAGACGCGGGCGGGGTGTCATCGACACTCCGCCCGCAATCGATACGCTTCCCACCTGTCAGCGACTCAGGAAGCAGCTATGTTTCGGCTCTATCGGCTACGCCTCACTCGACGCCTGTGACCCCCCGGCGGCGGCGGCGGCGGCTGATTGCCGACTATCGCATTCGGGACGTCGAAGCATGCTGAAGCATCGAAACCCGAGTCCGTAATTACCAGCGCAAACGGATTGCCGCCTCCCAGACCTATTGCCCCCGTATTGAGACCAGCCACCTCGAGATTCAGTGTCCACGCGCCACACGCGCCCGTTGGGGTCGGCAGCGCGAGCAACCTGGCCGAGACAGTCTCCGACGGTTGTTGGAGCAAGTTCGTCAAAGAGCTCTGGAAGAGCGTTCCGTACGACTCGTGATTGACCGTATGCACCACGAACGGAAACAGCGTCAGATTTAGTCCGTTGGCAGGAAGGCTGGCACAAGTGCCCTCGAATATCGACAGAAGGAAGCCGGAATTGAGCGCGTCCTCATCACCGGTAGGACCCAGGTCGCAGTCCGGGTCGCCATTGTAGATGAAGGTAAACCCCGTGTTGACCTCGTCGCTATTCGCAGTGGTCGAACGGGCGACTTGCAGCCTCTCGGTATTCGGCACAATCACGATGGGCGGCACGGCACCGAACTCGAGTGCGCCGCTGTCGCAGAAATTCGGGTTGAGGGCATCCGGCCGGCCAAACAGCCGCTGATCGGTTTCCAGCGGTTGAGGCGTTGGGGTTTCCTGATCAGTGCATGGGACTGGAATCCGATTGATCGCGGGACTGGTCGGTTGCAGATCTATAGTCTCGGTCGGCCCGCCGTTGTTTTCCAATCCGTCAGGATCCAGTTGGGGATTGGTGCTGTTAACGCTGGTGCCACTGAAGCTGCATCCGACGTCGTCGGAAATATTGAAGCCGTTGTCGATCGGTTTCAACGCGCCGCAGTTCTTGCCCGTGCTGTTGGCCAGGATGTCACCCTTCAGCATCGGATGATTGTTCATCGTGTGATAGACGCCGCCTTTGCTGGCGCTGTTCCCCGAAAAGGTGCTGTTGGTGACAGTCAGCACAGTCGTCGAGGATGACGCTGTCGAATAGATCGCTCCGCCGAAGCTGTCGCCGCTGGTCGTACCAGGTACGGCCGTATTCCCGACAAAGGTGCTGTTGGTTATATCGACTTCGCCGTTGCTCAATTGGCTGATCGCGCCGCCGCGGCCGCCATCGGTCGCATCCGGTCCATGGGCTGTGTTGTTCAGGAACGTCGAATCAAACACCTGGAGAAGCGTGCCGTTGGCGGAAACGGCCCCACCACCGGTAAAGGTGTTGGCTGAGCCATCGGTTAACGTGAGGTTGTACAGAAAGACCAGGGTGCTCGCATCAGCCTGGATTATCTGAACGGTGTCCTCGCCGTTAATCGTAATACCGCATGGTCCTGCACCCGAGCAGCCGAACACCGGTCCCTGGATCGTTACTATGCCGTTGGTAATTTCCAACGGCTCGTCGATCAAGATTGTGCCGGTGACCTCGATAACTATCACATCGAGTCCATCTCCCGCGGCGCACCCGTTCACCATCCCTTGCAGGTTATGCGCTGTAATTGCATCGGGCAGTGAGCATAGAGGGGCAGCTGGGCTCTCCCCATCAGTTGTGTTGACGAAAATGTTGTTGGCGCGAGCCAACCCCGACATCACCAGGAATAAAAACGGCAGCGCAATTGCCGCAACCGTGTAGCGCCGATTCGAACCTGCCATGGACCCCTCCTCGCGGCACTAAATGGCCGCGTTGGCAAATTTTCACCAGTAAACCAGCTCTGGCTTGTTGGCCGGACTGTCTCACGACTCCAGCCTACTGTCAACATAGAGTAGCGAAAACGTCCAGAATCACGTCGAAACGGCGCGAGCGGGATGTACACGAAACATCCCGCCCGCAATTCTCTTCCCGCGTATCAGCGATACATCGGGAACAATATCGAGGCCAGTTTTAATTCTTAGCGCCGTACCCTGCGCCGCACGCCATGCCCCGGCGTCGGGGTCTGATTGCCGACTACCGCATTGGTGACGTCGAAGCATAGCGCCGCATCGCCGGTGATGTCGGCCAAGGTCAGCGCCATTTCAACCCCGACGTCCTCGATGTCGCCGTGTAGGTCAGTCACCACCAGCGCGAACGGACCACTGCCTCCCAGACCAATCGTCGACGTATCGAGACCAGCGACCTCGAGGTTCAGCGTCCATGCTCCGCAGGCGTTAGTCGGCGTCGGCAGCGCGACCATCCGGGCCGACACTGTCTCCGTCCCGAAACTTTGGAAGAGCGTTCCATACTGCTCGTGATTGACGGTATGCACCACGAAAGGATCCAGGTACAGGACTAGTCCGCTGGCCGGCAGGCTGGCGCAAGTGCCCTCAAACAGCGCGACACCGACGCCGGAATTGAGCGCATCCTCATCGCCTCCGGTCGGAATATCGCAATCCGGATCACCATTGTAGGTGAAGGTAAACCCCATGTTGACCATGTCCGAATTCGCATTGGACGAACGCGCTATCTGCACGCGCTCAGTCTTCGGCGCGATCACGATCGGCGCCGCGCCGCCGGACTCGAATGCGCCGACGTCGCAGAAGCTCTCGCCATCATCGGGCCGGTTAAAAAGCCGCTGGTCAGTCGTCACTGGACCAGAAAGAAGGCCGACGCAACTTAGAATCGGGATAAAGTCGATCGCCTGGCTGCCCGATTCGAGCGCGACCGTCTCAGTCGGACCGCCATTGTTCTGCAATCCAAGCGGATCGAGATTCAACGTAGTGCTGTTGTTAACACTCGGAGGGGTAAAGCCGCAGCTATTGTCGTCCGAGATGTTGTAACCGGCGTCGCCGACAAAGGCGCAATTGCCGCCGCTGACGCTATTCGCGAAGATCGAATTATTGGCGAGGGATTCCCCACTTATCGTAGCTACGTCTGCCCCGTCCCCGGTATCCGCCTCGTTCCCTGAGAAGGTGCTGTTGGTGATCAGGATCTCCGAAGTAAAGTTAAGAATAGCGCCGCCGAAGACCGCACCATTTCCGGTAAGAGTGCTGTTTTCGATTTCCACAAGGGACCCCTCGCCGAAAATTGCCCCACCCTCGCCTGCCTCATTGTCGGTGAAAGTGCAATTGAGAATGCCGACTACGCTGTCTTCGGCGAATAGGGCGCCACCATCTGTGACCCCTTCCGTCAGTGTCAGGTTCTCCAGCTCAAGAAAGGTGTCTGCAGCGTCGATGAGCTCAATGCTGTGCTGCCCATTGATCGTAATGCCGCATGGCCCGCTACCCGAGCAGCCGAAGGTTGGTCCGATGATGCTCAGATCCTCGTTTGTGTTGTTAAGCGTCAGGGTATTGTCGGGGAAGATCGTGCCGGTCACGATGAATTCTATCGTGTCGTCGTTTCCGGTTCCCGCCGGGCACCCGCCGTGCGCCGTCTGGCTATTGGCCGCCAGCACCGCGTCCTC
>PMOH01000399.1:0-3741 GCA_003161515.1 Deltaproteobacteria bacterium | reverse complement strand
CCGCAAACGAATAGCTCCGAATCCGATCTGCCATGGACCCCTCCCACGGCTCATCGGCCGCGTTGGCAAATTCTTAAACGGTGAAGCCGCCCCCGAAAAGTTGACCCGATTTTTCCATTGCGCCGACATACTGTCAATCGCGCCCTCGATTTCGCTTCGCTCGGAATCGCACACACGCNNAAGGGGAACCGGATTTATTTGAGTGAGAGCAAAATGGCGTCCTCGCCATTTTGCTATTTCTTAACACTGGGTGCAGGGGTCACCCCTGCCGAAGGAAGCATGAAACCCACCGCGGGTTTCATTACAATTAAACGAATGTCCCCACGCATCCACATCACCACCGCCATCATCTACAGCAACGGCCCGCCGCACGTCGGCCATGCGTACGAAATGCTCGCGACCGACNNACCGGCACCGACGAGCACGGCGACAAGAACAAGCGCGCCGCCGAGGCCGCCGGCCTGAGTCCCAAGGAGTTCGTCGACAAGATCTCCGCGATGTTTCGCGCAGCATGGCCTCCGCTCGACATCAGCTACGACTACTTCGTGCGCACGACCGATCCGGTGCATCAGGCGTTGGTGCAGAAGATGCTCCAGCGCAGCTTCGATTGCGGCGACATCTACTTCAAGGACTACGAAGGCCTCTACTGCATCGGATGCGAGCGCTTCTACACCGAGAAAGAACTGCTGCCCGGTAACATCTGCCCGGTGCATAACACTCCCGTCGAGCGCATCAAGGAGGGCAACTACTTCCTGAAGCTCGAAAAGCATCGCGAGGCGATTCGCCGCAACATCGAAAAAAATCCCGACTTCATCCGCCCCGAGCGCTATCGCAACGAAGCGCTGCGGATGCTCGACGAGCCGCTCGAAGACTTATGCATCTCGCGGCCCAAGACCCGCCTCGATTGGGGCATCACGCTTCCGTTCGACGACAAGTACGTGACCTACGTCTGGTACGACGCCTTCTGGGCCTATCTTAGCGAGCTGCCTAACACTGACGACGCGTCACTGACTGCGATCCTGCCGGTCACCGAACATTTCATCGGCAAGGACATNNCACGCGACCTACTGGCCCGCGATGCTGCTATCCGCCGGCTTGCCGCTCTATCGTCATCTGAACGTCCACGGCTATCTGAATTTCGGCGGCGCGAAGATGTCGAAGAGTTCGGGCAACATCCCGGACCCTGTCGTCTATCAGCAAAGCGTCGGCCCCGACGTGCTGCGCTACTTCATCCTGCGCGAATACACCTACGGGCTGGACGGCGACTTCACCGAACAGCGCGTGATCGATCGCTACAACTCGGACCTGGCCAACGATCTCGGCAACCTGACCAGCCGCGTGCTCACGATGGCGGCGCGCTACTTCAACGGCGCAATCACCGCGACGCCGGGAGCAGGTGCGGATACGCTCGACGTCGCGCTGGTCGAAGCGTTCTCGTCAATTCCGTCGCGCGTCGCGCCGCTGGTCGAGGAGCTAGCCTTCAATCGCGCTCTCGAAGCCATCTGGCAAGCGCTCGACGCCGCGAACAAATATATCGTCGCGACCGCACCATTCACGCTCGCGAAAGATCCCGCTCAACTGCCGCGTGTCGCACAAATTCTCGCAAACCTGGTCGAAGGGCTGCGCGTAGTCGCCGACAACCTCGATCCCTTCATGCCGGTGACGTCGAAAAAAATCCTCGCCCTGCTAAACGTCGATGACAACTTCGCGCGCGCGCCGTACGGCCAAGGCATCAAGCCCGGCCATCACGTGAATCCAACGACGCCGCTGTTTCCGCGCATCGACAAGAAAACCCCCACCTGAACCTCAACGCCTGCTCGGCAGCATCCTCGCTCAATTCAGCTTGACTTAAATTAGAATTCTGGGCCAAACTGCGCCAATTGTAGCGACTCAGCCTCATCACAAGTTTAAAAGCGGTAACACTGCTCTAAAGCGTGGATTCAGAATGAAAATCCGGGTTCGGTTGTCTCGGGCTCTTTTGTGGCTGCTGGTCTTATCGTTCGTTTCGATAATCGCGGCGAGGCCGTCGATAGCAAGCCCGAGCCCCGACCATCCGCCGGACTATCCACACGCCACTGTTCGTCTGCCAGGCCACGTGCTGCCCGCGCTATCGATGGCAACGGTCGCACCATCGAACCCCGAAGATGAGAATGCGCCGATCACGTTGACGCTCGTGCTCAAGCGCGACAATCAGCCAGCCTTCGACGCTTACCTGCACGACCTCTACGATCGGCATTCAAAGAATTTCCACAAATTTCTAACACAGAAGGAGATAGCTAACCGCTTCGGCCCGTCGATGCAGGTTTACAATCGAACGCTGCGATACATGCGAGCAAACGGCTTCGCGCTGGTAGCGGGATCCAAAAATCGTCTGACGTTAACGATGCGCGGTAGTCGCCGGGATGCAGAACGGACGTTCGACGTTCACATCGGCGACTACAAAATCGGCAATCGCGTGTTTTATGCTACGAACCGCGACCCGGCCCTCCCCATGCGATTGGCAGGGCGAGTCCAGTCAGTCGCGGGATTGTCCGATCTCGCCACGCCAATCCGAACGGCCGAGAGCACAGACGCGGCGGGCGCTCTAGCGGGGCCGGATTGGCAGTTGACACAAACGATATGCTTTCCATTCACGCCGGTCACCGGAATAAACTTCATCGGGGTTCTCGAGGCCGCTTATCTCTCGATCACGATACGCCTGGAAGCGGCTCCGTTGTTCGCGGCCGCATGCACAGGATTTTTTGTCGCGTCAGGGTTTGCCCTAGCAACTTGTAACGCGTTGGGAGTCGGCAATCCATCGATCTGGACGACTTCTAAACAATGCGCGGAGTTTGCCGCCGCAGGCGCGGGACCATCCCCCGGCGACCATCCCGCCAAGGGCTCGTCTGTACGGACTTCGCCTGCCGCAGGGTTCACGAATCCTCAGAAAATCGGCTTGCTGGAGTTCGATACATTTCACCCAACTGACGTCCAAGATTGGTTGGAGTTTATCGGAGGCGGAGCCACATTCGGACAGCTCAGCGAAGTACCTGTAAATGGCGGTGTACCTTCGCCGGGACCAAACGAGCCGGAGGTTCTGCTCGACGTCGACACAGTTATGGAGATCGCACCGCTGCCGGGGAACACGTACGTCGTCTATGACGCGCCTTCCGGGACAAACTTTCAGACCATGTTCAACAAAATGGTCGATGACGGCGATACTGTGATCAGCAATTCGTGGACCCAGTGCGAAAACCAGACCTCGCAGGCCGACGCACAAAGCGTCGATACTATTCTTCAGAGTGCTGCAGTAAGCGGGATCAGCGTGATCAACGGCAGTGGCGATACCGGCAGTACCTGCCTCGACGGAGCGACCAGCACAATAGGCGTGCCTTCGGACTCGCCCAACGCGACGGCGGTCGGCGGTACCACTCCCATTCCCGGGCCCGGTCTGACGTATGGAAGCGAGACGTGGTGGAATGGCGTCGACGATGTGCCTCCAACGGGACAGGGCGGTTTCGGCGTGAGCGAGTTTTTCACCAGGCCGAGTTACCAGAACGGATTGACGGGATCCGCAATGCGCTCAGTGCCGGACGTTGTGGTCGATGCTGATCCCCAGCAAGGCCTTTTGCTTTGCCAGGCTGACGCCGGAGGTTGCCCGAGCGGGGCTCGCTATGGCGGCACCAGCATGGCGGCGCCAGAGTGGGCGGCATATATAGCGGACCTGAATGCAATGCTGGGCACCAAACTGGGAAACGCTAA
>PMOH01000228.1:3876-6068 GCA_003161515.1 Deltaproteobacteria bacterium | reverse complement strand
GTGCTGCGCGAATTGCTTAAGATGCCGGCGGACAAGATTCGTCAGCTCTATTCGGATGGGATCCTGGTTCGCGATCCGACGCTTTGAAGAACCTAACCGCTACCCTCTGTTTTCAGGCACATGGTAAGAAGGGGACCGGAAAGGTGGTGCGGGCTTTACGAATGATCCAGACAACCTAACCCCTAACCCCTTCCCGAGCGGGAAGGGGAACCGGATTGTTGGCAGTAACCATTTCCCGAGCAGGGAGTGGAAGCGCGATTCTTCGCTTCGCTCTGAATGACACAAAGCAGCGGAATGAAGATCGAGCTTC
Source organism: Deltaproteobacteria bacterium (assembly GCA_003161515.1). Classification (GTDB taxonomy): domain Bacteria; phylum Desulfobacterota; class Binatia; order Binatales; family Binataceae; genus Binatus. The sequence goes on along the minus strand of PMOH01000228.1, from coordinate 5,758 downwards.
ACACACCGCGGTTGATCCATGGTTGGGAGTGCGTCGGCTGGCATGGAGAAAGATCCGGGGTCCCTCGGCTTCGCTCGGGATGACACAAGAAGAAGGCGACAGAAGGAAACCTGAGAGCACAGTTGGCGTCATCATTGCGGGAAGGGAGAGCATGGTGAAACAACGCAAGCGACCTAACCAGTAACCGCTCCCCGAGCGGTGCCGGCAGGATTTGGTAACTCGTCAGTTTGATTTGCATAGGTCTTCGTTGTCTCCGTGACCGGTGTAGTGGAGGATACTTGTCTGAAATATTGGCGCTTTTACCTGTTTCTCCAGGTAGAGGTAGTATGGGAGTCGCGGGGCGCTGGCATGGTTAGTTAGGAGGACATCCAGGCCGGTGCGATGCGGCTTATCCCAACTCTGTTGGAGATACGTTTCATAGGTGTCGCAGAATTCCGCGCGGGAAGTCGATGATTGCAGCTTCGAGTATAGGGACGCGAGGTCATTCGAGACCGCACTGACATTAATCAACATGAAGCCGATTTGACACGCCAGTAAGGATAAGAGTCCTACGGTTAGGACTCGACTAAATCCGGAGATGCGGTTCGGTAAGTCAACGCCTATAAGCCAGCACAGCCCGATCCATAACGCTGGATACAGAAACCTTTCGCCCGGACTGACCATCCCTTCGAACTCATAGCCGGTGGCGATGACGGCGATTCCGCAAACCACTGCGGATGCCAGTACCCCGGCGTATCTTGTGCGTATTTGCGTCCACGACAGGAGGCAGAGCGGTAACACCAGAGTTAGAGCGATCGCCACGACCAGATTGAGTATCGCAAAGGCCTTCATCCAAGGCGCCTGGATTCCAAGCCACGGCAGAAATTCCGGAAACAACGAGAAGGCGCCGAGCCAGCGTCCAACAAGTTGATGCGGCGTCCAGAACGTCCAGTGTATAGACATCTGCTTTAGCGAGGAGCGTCCGACTGCGTACCAGATTGAGGTCGCTATCGATGGTGCGAACGAAATGGCTAAGGAACCGAGCAAATCGGTTCGCGACTCGACGAGTATAAGTGTCAGGGTAACCAGTATCGCGGTAGCGTAGGGTATGAAGTGGAAAAAGAACATAGCTATCAATGCGGCGGCGACGAGCCACCAATTGATGGGCTCTGAGCGATAGAGTCGACGGAATAGGTAGCCGCAATAAAAGAATAAGATGGAGAGACTGAAGAGATATCCCAGCTCTCCCCAGAAGAAGAAGGTGTTCAGCAGAAACAAGAGTGGGATCAACAGGAGAGGATTGTCCGCATCGCGCCGCAGCGAACGGAGCAAGTAGGTCGAGGAAAGCGCTAGCAAGATGATACAAAGGCTCAATACAATCTTTCCCGAGATTTCGGGTGCAAAGATTAAATCCAGCAGTCCCAGGATTGCTACCGTTCCAGAGTAAGGGACCGGATAGTGCTTGAACGAGTAGGAAGCCAGCGGTTGGCCGCGCAGAAGTTTTGCGACGATGGAACCCTCGAAAATCCAATCGGGATAGTCGGAGATCGGCAGAAAGCGGTAACTCCAGATCAAAGCCAAAGCGCTGATGATGCAGGCCGCGAAGGTGATTCGAAATAGATTGCGCTGGCGGTCGAAGTCAGAATCCAACACTCAGATGGGTCACCAGAGCGCTAGTGTGCACGAAGAATCGGCCGATGTCATCATCCGGTTGCGCGGTCGGGCAAGGTAAGATTAAGGGGCGCCGAAGTGTCAACTTGCAGACGCCCCGTAGGACTTCCCGTTAGTGCCGAGAACTCAAAAAGAGATCGAGCCCGCAGCTAGCGCTACCGCATCGTAGTTCCAGGCAATGCGAAGTGCGGCCTCTGCGCTGAGTGGCTGACAATCACTCCCGCTTCTGTTC
>PMOH01000228.1:0-3850 GCA_003161515.1 Deltaproteobacteria bacterium | reverse complement strand
TCTCGACCAGGGCGGGGTTCTCTTCGGCTAGGGCACAGTTAAGCCGCACCGACTCCAATTGATCATCGAGATTTTCGCTATGTTCGAGCGGAAGGTACAAGAACATCCGCATTATCGGCGACAAGTCCCGATCAAATCCAGATGCTATCGCGTGGCGGGTCAGTTCGCGCGCCTTCGCGTCAGTTGCGAATGCTCTTGCCGTGTCGCGGAACATGTTGCGCGGGAATTGATCGAGCAGCAAAATCAGTGCGAGACAGCTTCGCGGCTCGTTCCTCCAGTCCTCGAGACGTTTGTGCGCGGCATCTTCGTAGCTGGAAAGGAACCGCGTCGTACAAAGCCGGTCGAATTCCGGAGTCGGGAAAAACCAGCGCGGTTGAAGCGTGCTTTCCCTGGAACCCGGTTCATCCGCAAACCAAAAGCGCAGGACCTTCTCAGCGCCTGACGCTGCATTTTGACTGTTATCCCGAACTTCATTCACGACGATACCTCGCTTACCCTCGTAACTCTTCCATCAGTGCGTTGGCGTCCTTCAGATCCGCTGTGTCGAAGCCCTCGGAGAACCAGTTGTAAATTTCGGCGAGCATCGATCGCGCGTTGTCACGCTTGCCCTGCTTCGCCATCAGGCGCGCAAGACTAGTGGTCGCGCGCAGTTCCCATGACTTAGCGTGCTGCTTGCGCGCAATTTCAATCGCGTCGCGGAAAGATTGATCTGCTTGCGAAGCGTTCGAATCATTCTGCGCCAGCATCAGTTCGCCCTTCAGGCGATGGAGTTCCGCTGCATAGTATTGTTGGCCGGTTCTCTCGATGAACTCGAATGACTCATCGACGATGCGGAGAGCCTCATCGAAACGGCTGAGCCGTCCCAACGCGGTGGCGATAAAGGCGAAATAACGGTCGCTGATATATTCGGAGCCGGCGGCCTTCAACTCAGACATGTGGAGTCTCATGCGCGCGATGCCGCCATCCAGGTCGCCGGCCAGCGCATCCGCCCATCCTAGATAAATCTCGCTCAGGACGCGGCCTGTGAAGTAGCCCGATTCGGTCGCTAGTAGCAGCCTTGCTGCTGCTCTCGATCTCATCTGCTCAGGCTCGCGACGAAGCTCGTAAATGTAGGTGGCGAATCCGTGGATGTCCGCCATCATCGTCTTCGGCCCGGTATGCGCGATTGCGGTAGCGATATTCATTCGCTCGAGTGCGCGGTCCGGGTAACCAAGGAACCACAGGTTCCATCCCGAGAGGATGCGGTTGTTTTGCCGAGTCCCCGCACGCCACTCGAATGCCTGGGCTTCGGTCATTTGCTCGGCGCGCTGCGCTGTTGGGCCCGTTGCCGGCTTCGCGATGGATTCCAGCAGCGTCCATGCCCGGTCGAGGCCTTCGGCGGCGAGCTCGAAGTCGCCCGAAACCATCTTGGCGTAAGCCAGCCAGTTCGACGCTTCGGCAATATATTCGGCTTTCCCGTACTCTTCGGCTCGTGCAACCAGCTCGGCGCCTATCGCCTCGGCTTGGCGCACATCGGGACGGAGTTGGTGAACGAAAAAGATTCCGAAGAGCGCCCCCCAAGTCTTTTGGGGATTGATGCCCGACCGCTCGCAAAGCTCCAGTGCACGCGCCTGCGACTGCTGGACTTCAGGCGAGCTGTAACCTTTGCTATCACCCAGCGGCCCGAGAACTTCGATCCTTAGGTCCAATTCCAGTTCGGCGCGCCGGTCGTCGTCGGGGAGCTTGTGCAGTTGTTCAAGCCCCTTCTCAAACTGTGCGACCGCTTCGGCATTAGAGCCAAGGTCGGCGTATTGACGGACCGCGCGCAGGCAATATTTCACCGCCTTGGCCGGGTTGCCGCTGCGCGCGTAATGATGCGCCAGCTTGGCAATGTGGTCGTCGAGGCTGTCGGCATAAGTTGATTCCAACGCCGCGCCGATTCGCTCGTGCAGCAGGCGGCGGCGTTCGTTGAGCACCGAGTGGTAGGCGACATCATGGGTCAGCGCATGCTTGAAGGTGTACTCGAGGTCGCCGACCGAGGGCTGCTCGTAGATGAACTCGGCGAGCTGGAGTTCGGATAGCATCGGCTCTAACTCGAGTTCCGGCTGCGCGGCTACTTTGCGGATGAGCGCGAATTTGAACTCAGTGCCGATGACCGCGAGCGTCTGAAGCAGATCTTTGTGATCCGGCGCGAGCCGATCGATGCGCGCTGCGAGAATAGATTGCACGGTCGGAGGTATTTTCAGCTCGCCAAGCGACTTGGTGAGTTTTACGGTTCCGTTGCGCACCAGCGCGCCTTCATCGAGCAACACCTGCACAGTCTCTTCCATGAAAAACGGGTTGCCCTCGGTTTTTTCAGTAATGAGTTTCTTAAGCGCCGCTAGTTGCGGGTTGTCACCGAGCAGCGCCGACAGCATCTCGTCGGCGCTTTCCATTCCGAGTGGGTCGAGCCGGAGCTGGGTGTAGTAAGTCTTGTTGCCCCACTCATGGCGGTACTCGGGCCGATAGTTGAACAGCAGCAGGATGCGCGCGGTGCCGATTGAATCGGCGAGCAGGTTCAGGAATCCCTGCGTCTCGTTGTCGATCCAGTGAAGGTCTTCGAAAATCACGACCAGCGGCTGGTTGAGGCTCTCGCGCAGCAGGATGCGCTTGATCGCGTCGAGCGAGCGACGCTTGCGAGTCTGCGCCTCGACCTCGGCAACCTGGCTGTTCTCGTCAGTCAAGCCGAGCAGACCACAGAGGTACGGGAGAGCGTCCTCCAGCGAGCGGTCGAGCGCGAGTACCCGCCCGGTTACTTTCTCGCGTCGCGTGCGCTCGTCGTCTTCGGGAATTATCTTGAAGTAGCTCCGCAGCAGATCGATCACCGGCAGAAATGCGGAAGCCTTGCCGTGCGAGACCGAGAATGCCTCGAGCACCATCCAGCCCGACTGCGAGACCGCTTTGAACTCGAAGAACAGGCGCGATTTGCCGACTCCCGCCTCGGCCATCGCCGCGACAATCTGCCCGCGTCCAGCCCTGGCCTGTTCCGCCGCACGTTTCAGCGATTCCATTTCTGCCTGCCGACCGACGAACTTCGACAAGCCGCGCCCGGCCGAGCGTTGCAGCCTTGTTCGCAACGGACCGAGCCCGGTCACCTCGTAAACGTTGACCGGCTCGTTCACGCCTTTGATTCGAGTCGGTCCAAGCGGCTTGAGCTGAAAGTATCCTTCGACCAGTTTGCGCGTCTGCTCGCTCACAGCGACGGTCCCGGTTCGCGCGAGCGATTGGAGGCGCGAGGCGAGGTTGGTTGTGTGTCCGATAGGAGTGTACTCGACCTGCCCGTCGCCGGTCGCGATCGAGCGGACCACGACTTCGCCGGTGTTTATGCCGACGCGAATCTCGATCGGTGCGCGCCCTTCGGACTGAAGCCGCGAACCATATCTCAGCAAGTCCTCCTGCATCCGCAGCCCCGCATAGAGCGCGCGTTGCGGATGGTCCTCGTGGGCGAGCGGCGCGCCGAACATCGCGAAGATGCCGTCGCCGGTCGATTGCACGACGTGGCCGTCGTAGCGATGGACCGCCGCGATCATCAGGTTGAGAGCGGGATCGACGATGGCGCGAGCTTCCTCCGGGTCGAGGTCCTGCTCCAATTCGGTCGAGCCCTTGATATCGGCAAACAAAGCGGTGACGGTCTTGCGCTCACCGTCCATCGGCAGCGGTTCAGCGCGCTTGAGGGCTACGCTGATAACCGGGGGAGTTGAGCTTGATGTTGCCTTCGAAGGCTGCCCGGCTTGCCCGCTCAGAGCAGTAGCGCATTGCGCGCAGAATTTGGCTTCAACTGGGTTGTCGAAAGCGCACTTTTGGCATCTGCGCTTGAAGGGAGTTGCACATT
>PMOH01000330.1 GCA_003161515.1 Deltaproteobacteria bacterium | reverse complement strand
GCGCGGACTTTATCCGACGCGCGCACTTCGCTAATCAGGCGATCGCGAAATTCGTCCCAGGTGAAATATCCTGATTCGGCCAGCTGCAGCGCGATTGCGAATGCGCGCGCTTCCCACGGCGCGCTGAAGACGTGATCGGGATCGAGACGCGCCGCTTCGATCAGCTGGTTAAGCGCAGCCGCGTTCATGTTCGCGGCGCCTCGACCTTTGCGACTCCGACCATCGAGTCTCGCGTGACGATCGCCGCGAGCTCATCTTCGCTCATCTTCGCGGTCCCTTTCGGCCGCTGCGGGATGACGAGGTAGCGAATCTCGGCGCTCGAATCCCATACGCGGACTTCGACTTCGCGTGGCAACTCGAGTCCGAAATCCTCGAGCACGCCGCGCGGATCGCTGACCGCGCGCGAGCGATAGGCGAAGCTCTTGTACCAGACCGGCGGCAAGCCGAGCACCGGCCACGGGTAGCATGAGCACAGCGTGCACACGACGAGATTGTGCACGCGATCGGTGTTCTCGACAGCGACCAGGTGTCCGCCCTCGGGACCCGCGAATCCCAATTCCGCGACCGCACTGGTCGCGTCGGCGAGCAGGCGCTTGCGATACGCGGGATCCATCCACGCTTTCGCGACGACGCGCGCGCCGTTGCGCGGCCCGACGCGAGTCTCGTAGGTATCGACGATCGCGTCGATCGCCGCGGGATCGATCAGGCCCTTCTCCGTGAGAAGGGCTTCCAACGCCTTCACGCGCGCGGCTGGCCCGCTATCGTCGGTATTGTGATGATCGCTCATGATGGCTTTTTCATTTTTTTCTTTTTTTGATGCTGCGCGCCGTCGACTTCGCCGCGATCGGTTCCAAATAATCTTCCCACAGATCTATCAGCACCCGATCGCGGCTGCTTGCATTCGCCGATTTGCCCCACAGCTCGCGCGCGTCGAACGAGACCGAATAGCAATGTTGCGGCTTGGTGCCAGCGTGATGCGCGTTGGTATCGGGGAAGACGAACACTCCCCAATCGCGCGCGATGACTCCGGCCTTGCCGCGGACGTAGCGCGGTAGCCGCGTGTGTCCTGCAGGATTCAGGTTGCGAGCGCGCACGCGATCACCTTTCGAGAACCGGGCGCGCGGTGGCTTTGATCCGGATTTTTCTTTGATGGGAGCCGGGCCGCGATTCGCGACGGCATTCGCGATCCAGGCCGGGTCGATCGACGCATCCTGCTTTGCGAGCAGTTCTTCGCGCGTCACGACACCGCGCTCGACGAGGAGCATCTCGGCCGCCGCGAGCCATCGTTCGTAATAGCTCGACGCGAGGTAGCGCGCGGGTGGAATCCGCTCGATCGCGTGACGAAATTCGTCGATGTTGACCTGCGCCGCGCCCATCACGGAAGTCGCCAGGGCATACATCCGGCGTTCCCAGTCGGCGTGAAAGACAGGTTCATTTTTTTCGGGAACGACCGCTCCGAAGCCGTCCATCCCGCCCATGTCATGTACGCCGTTCACCGTCGCGATTATCGCAGACTCGCTGGCGACGACAAGCAACGGGGGTCAAGCCGTCGGCGCAGATCCTCGTCGCTGCGTATCAATTTAGCGTCTCTTGTTGAGTCTAGTGTCGCTCTGATAGCCTCGAAAACAGCCGATGAAATCAAATCGCCAATCTGATCCGCCAGGAGTTGCATGGCCATTCGATCTTCGGGTCTTCGCAGGGGTGGCCGGACTGTGGGGTCTGTGTCTTGCGCTTAGCGCGTTGGTTCCGGTTGCCGATGTGGACCTGGTCGATCCGATCGAGACAATTTTCGCCGGCATCCGATTCAACGGCGACGACGCGCGCGTGGTGCTGATCGTGCAAGCGGTAATATTCATGGTGATTGCGATCGGAGTTTTTTTCCATCGCCGATGGGGACTGTTACTGGCGCTCTGCTACATGGCCGAAGTCGTGATGAGCCACCTGGCATTCGTGATCGCGTATTTGCCGATGCGGTCGGAATGGGAGAATGTGCGCGCGGTCGCCTCTCAAGGCCCGATGATGGTGCTGATCACGCTGTATCTATGGATTCGCGCATGCGATTTGATTTTCGCTCCGCAGCCCGCCGATGGGCGTCAACGGACAACCTCAAATGAGACCCATCGCAACGCGGTCCGCGCGAACTCTCGCACTGGCGATATCGCAGCAATAGCCGATTGAGTTTCTGAATTGGTGGCGACGGTATCTGCCAGCTTCCCTTAGCGGTTCAGAGATTTGATCATCTCCGGACCTTTCATCGAAATGGTGGCGATGGTCTTCGCATCGAGTGGCATTTTCATCAGGTCCACCGAACGAATTTGACTGTTGTCGTAGGTCCGGAAATAAAATCGCCTGGCTTTCAAATCGGAAGCGCTCGTCCAAATAGTGTGATCGGCGATGACGTTGCCGTGCGCGTCTTTGTGTTCCTCGCGACTCGAACCTTCCGGGATGTCGAAATTGTTCAAGATGTGAAACGCCTGAAGCACCGCCTCTCCGCCCGTCTTGGACGGTAATACTGACGTGCTGTAAGCGACGGCTCGGACAAATCGCGACGGTGGCGTGAAGTCGCCCGGCATCCCCAGCATCCCGGTGCCCTGGCCGAAGCCGGTCAGCTTGACTCCTCCAACTTCCACCGGCGGCGCATTCACCAGTGAAAAGTTCAAATAGTTGCGGAGATTGGTCATCTGCCAGTCGAAGGCCGGCGAATTCGTGAACACCCCAATCACGTTGTCATAGACATGGAGTTTTCCTTCGACGTATTCGATCACGATGCTCTTGCCCGACGCGTCATGGACCACATAATGCGCCGGCGGCACAAAGCCCCAATTCTTGAACACCACCGGCGCGACCACGATGCTCCCGATGTTCTGTTTGACCTCTTCGACCGTCGCGAAATTTTCCAAAATCCACGATCCTACCTCCCAGGGCGCGATCGTCTTCGAGGCTTCGGCAGCCGTGTAGGCCATGTAGCTCGCGGTCGTGGGAAAATAGAATGTACCGGCCGCCAGGCCCTTCTCATTGAGACCGTCGAACAGAAACGGCAGTCCGACACCGTTGGCGCCGATCGACGCATACCTCGAGGTCCATCGCAGGCCGTTTTCACCCTCCGGCGTAGTACCGCTTCGCGCGTAGCCGCGCGGCACCATGATCACATCGGAGTCGAGATCGACGTTGAACTCGAGCGTGCGCGCGTAAACCACAGTCCCATCTTCAGCTATCAGCCTGATGCCAGTGCATGCTTGCCCTGTCTTAGCCAGCATGAGCGAACACGCCAGGAGCGCCACACATATCGCCTTGTACGATCTGATCGCGGTGCCGCTCACCTTCATTAGCCCCTCCCTTGCTGCCGACGATCAGATGGGTGCAAGAAGAGTGCCTTTTTTCGCGCCTTGGGTCAGATCCGATTCAGGCACGACAATTAAGGAACGACCCGGTGCGAGCGCCAAAATTTTGTCCGAGCAGCGGCAGTATCATGCCGCCTCAAGAATGTGACAGTAAGTCATCGTTGACAACTTCCAGACTGCTTTGTGGCACCGGTGTTGCTCTGCAACTTGAGGGGATCGCGACTAATGTTGTCCAAGTTGGTTCGAGCAGGCCTAGCTTGCCTCGCCTTTTTGATTTTTCTGGCCGCACCGGCGCACGCCCAGCATGGCGACTGGCTGATGGGCACTGACGGCCTGCTAAGTGCTCAACAGGCGCCGGAAGGCGTCTTTTATTCGAACGTCTGGTCGTACTATCACGTCTCCGGCAGCGATTTTGTCGCAACCGGCGTGCTGAAATGCAGTCCGCACGACCGCGTCTGCCTTAGCCTCGACGTCGGTGGCAGCGGCAGTCTCGACGAATTCGTTGATCAGAACATCATCGGCTGGACGTCACCCTTCAAGGTTTTGAGCGCCAGCTATGGATTCTTTATGGATGTGCCGTTTGCGATTGCCGACGCGCAAGGTTCCGCGAGTCTGCAACCCGTCCTGAGTCTGAATCGTGATTCGCGAGCCCTGCCATCGCTACGATCGTCCGCCGGCGTAACCAAGGGCAGCATCGGCGACATCTACGTCGAGCCGGTAAACTTCGGCTGGCACCTGCGACAGTTGGACGCGATCGTATCTTCTGGGTTCTTTGCGCCTTCGGGACCGTATAAATCCGACACGGCGGTCAACATCGGCTATGGCCATTGGACGGGCGTCTTCGGCCTTGGCGGTATCGCGTACGCCGACGCCGAGCGAACCTGGTCGCTCTCCATCTATTGTCATTACCTGCTGTACGGCTCACAAATCGGTAGAAGCTATACCCTGGCCGACGTCGTACCGTTCGAGTGGGGTGCGGCAAAGTCCTTCAACTTCGACAATGACAGCGTTAAACAGCTCACCTTGGGCGCGGTTGGCTACGCCCAGTGGCAGGCGACCAGCAACCAGATAGACCTGGCGCCGAGGAGCAAAATCGCCATCTCGGCGATCGATGTGCTCGAGAATACGCGCTCTCAGATCTATTCTGCCGGACCTTCAATCAACCTGCTGACTAAGTACGGCCTCTTCTCGCTGCGCTATTACGAAGAATTCGGCGCGCATGCTACCCCGTCGGGCCAACAATTGATGTTCAGTCTCGCACTGGCTTTTGGTTAGGAGAAAAGGGGGGCGGCCGCGTTTGATTTGGTGGCGACGGTAGGAGTCGAACCTACGACACTGCGGATATGAGCCGCATGCTCTGACCAACTGAGCTACGTCGCCACCGGAATCGTCAAATGTAGCGTGAGCGCATCAAGCGCGAAAGACCGCGCGCCGTTCTTCAGCGCAACGGAATGCTGCGGGTCTTGACCGTCTTGTGCCCGCGCTGGACCTGGTAGAGCACGCCCTCGGTGAACTCGACGCAGGTCAGCTTGCCGCCGTACACCAGGCCGGTGTCGATGCCGAGTTTGTAGGGCAGGTCGATCATCACGCCGCGCATCGGCGTATGGCCGAAGACGACGGTCGCGTCGATTTTGTGCGGATTGAAAATGAACTCCTGCCGAATCCACAGCATGTCCTCGGTCTGCTGCTCCTCGAGCTGGCGCGTCGGCATGATGCCGGCGTGGACGAACAAGTAGGGCGGCCGCAGGTAGCTGGTGGCGAGCCGGGTCATGAAGCCGAGGTGCGCGTCGGGCAGGCGCTCGAAGGCGTTCTCGAGATCCTCCTCGCGCACGCCGTAGCTGTCGAGCGTCGCGATGCCGCCGTTGAAGAGGAACGACTCGCCGTAATTTCCCGGCAGTCCGAGGTACGACATCATCATGTCTTCGTGATTGCCCTTCAGGAACACGCATTCGGCGTTGCCGCGCTCGAGATCCAGCGCGAGCTCGATCACGTCGCGCGCCGACGGTCCGCGATCGACGTAGTCGCCGACGAAGACCACGGTGTCGCCGGCCGTCGGGGCGATCGACTTGAGAATCGCGGCGAGCTCGTCGGGGCATCCGTGGATGTCGCCGATCGCGAACAGGCGTCCTTCGGTTTTCGGTTTCGCTTTGGCAGTCATGATGAGGGTGACGTCAATCGGTGCGCGGCTTCGAGCTGCCGTTGTGAAGCAAATCGATCAACGACTTGCGGTCTTCAATTATACGACGCGCGGCGCTGTAAGGATTCAGATTGCCCGCGCGAACTTCGCCAAGAACGCCCACTGCACCGCCGTCAGCCACGGCGCGCGCGGCGCGTTCCTCGAGTTCGGCAGACAGCACCTCAACGAACTCGCGCGTGCGGCGCTCGGACTCGCGCGCCGCATCGAGGTGTTCGCGCAGGTACTCGCGATGCTTGCCAATTGCGGCAACGACCGCGTCGACGCCCTTGTCGGCCACGGCTTGCGTCAGCAACACCGGCGCGCGCCATCCGTCACCGGATCGAAGATGCACGCTGAGTTCCAATTCAGCCTTCACGCGGTCGGCGCCTTCGCGGTCGGCCTTGTTGACGACGAACACGTCGGCGATTTCGTTAAGCCCGGCCTTCATCACTTGGACGCCATCGCCGGCCTCGGGCACGGTGACGACCACGGTCGTGTCCGCCAGATCCATGATCGAAAGCTCGGTCTGTCCGACGCCGACGGTCTCGATGATGATCACGTCGGAGCCGTAAGCGTCGAGCAGTTTGACGATTTCGCGCGCGGCGCGGCTGAGCCCGCCATGACTGCCGCGCGAGGCGAGGCTGCGGATGTAGACGCCGGCGTCCTTGTAATGGTC
>PMOH01000463.1 GCA_003161515.1 Deltaproteobacteria bacterium | reverse complement strand
GGGTGACCCCTGCACCCAGTGTGAAGCGCAAAGTTGCGCGCGGCGCGCTACTTTGCTCTCAGGGGGGCGGCGGCGCAACGGGGTGGCACCGACGAGAAGTCCGTCCTAGTCGAGATATTTTTTTTCGAGGGACTGGTATTCGGGGGCGCCCATTGTTTGGAGGAAGGATTCGAAGACCTTTGAGCTGGTGTTGATGGGGAGTTGGCCGGTGCGGTTTAGGTCGTTCATTGCGGTTTGGATTGCGTTGAAGATTGTTAGCATCGTGCCGATGTGGATGGTCACTTTGAAGGGATAGTTTTTTAGTTGGTCGAGGGGGAGCAGGTCGCCGTTGTAGATTAGGGGTAGGTCGCCCAGTTTTTCGGCGTAGTGCTTCAAGTCGTCGAGGGTTTTGATTCCGTCCACGAAGATCAGGTCTGCGCCTGAGGCGCGGTAGGCGCGGGCGCGGCGCTCGACGTCGTCCCATCCGTTGAGGGCGAGCGCGTCGGTGCGCGCGATGATTACCAGATTGGGATCGCGGCGGGCGTCGCAGGCGGCGCGCACTTTCGGCAGCATCGATTCCATCGGGATGACCTGCTTACCTGCCATGAAACCACATCGCTTGGGGAACACCTGGTCTTCGATGTGCAACGCTGACGCGCCGGCGTCTTCGTACTCGCGCACGGTGCGCCATACGTTGAGCGCATTGCCGTAGCCGGTGTCGGCGTCGCAGATCACCGGGACGTTTACCGAATTCGCGATTGCGCGCGCGTTCGCGACCATCTCGGACATCGTGAGCAGGCCGAGGTCAGGGTAGCCGCGCGCGGCGGCGGTGCCGAACCCGGTCATGTAGATGCAGTCGAAGCCGGCGGCACTGGCGAGTTTCGCTTGCAGGCAATCGAAGACGAAGGGGGCGACGATCATTTGGGGGCTTGCGACCAAATCGCGCAGGCGCGATCTTTGTTCATTCATTGGGGACGCTCCGTGAATCTGTTCAGGCGAAGTAGTCTTCGGCGCGGATGGCGGGGATGTCTAGCTGGTAGACGCGGTTGTTGCGCAGCACCTTGAGAGCGACGTTTTCGCCGGGGCGGTGGTTGGCTAGCGCTTCGTAGAGGACGCGGCGGTCGTTGACGTCGGTGTCGTCGATCGAGATGACGAGGTCGCCCTGTTGGAGGCCGGCTTTTTCGCCCGGACCGCCCGGCATCACGCCCGCGATTACAACGTGCTCGCGCAGCGTGTAGGAGAGCACGCCGAGCCATGCGCGCGGTGCGGCGGTGGTGCGACGGCCATGTTTGACGAGCTCGTCGCGGACGTTGAGGAAGCTCTCGCCGGGGACGCCGAGGATCGCGCGGCCGAGGTCGGCGAAGTTCAGGTACGAGATGCCGACGACTTGCGCATTCAGATTGCAGATCGGGCCACCGCTCATCCCGATGCTCAGCGACGAGGCGGTGACGCTGACGCATTTGTCGAGCACGAATTCCCAGACCGCGTCGAAGGGGCCGAGATAGGTGATGATGCCGCAATCGGCACATCGCTTTTCGCCGCCCATACTCGAGACGGTGAAGGCCTCCTGCCCGACGACGCATTTTTCCGACGACACGACCTCGACGCTCGCGAGTTTCTTGCGATCGATCTTCAGCAGGCCGATGCCGGTGCTGTAATCCTTGCCGACGATTTTAGCCTCGAGCTGATCGCCGCCCGGCATCGTGACGATCACGTTTTTCGCGCCAAGGAGCAGGTAGTGGACGGTGAGGATGAGGCCGTCGGGGCTGACGACGGTGCCGGTACCGCGGCGGTCGGTGCCGAGGCCAATGGCGGTCGAGACGTGGGTCGATGGGATGTGGGAGTGAACGCCGACGGTGGCGCGCAGAACTTTTTCGAGCAGGAATGGAGGTGCGTTCACGGCGGATGTCCTGCTAATCAGGCTAGGACCGCGGACCCGTGGTTTCAAGCGCGATCATGCGCGAAAAAAAGAGGCGACCCTTGCGAGGCCGCCTCTCGGATACGAGCGTTTGAACTTTTTACTTTGAACTTTTCGCGGGCGCGTCGGGCATCGCGGTTTCATTGGCGCGAATCGAGAGCGTCTGCAGCGCCTCGCCAAGATCGAGCTCGCTGTACTTCTGATTCGAGTACAACTCGTCGAGTCGCTTGACGGCCTGGTTGGGACTCACGTCGCCCATCGAGAGCTGACCCGAGAGCTGATGGATGATGCGGCGGGCGCCCTTCCAATGAAAGAGATCGGCGGCAGAATTGAGGACGTCGAGCTTGCCGACGCTGACGCGCATCGCGTCGGAATAGCCGTTGACGTAACCGTCTTTGGCATTCGTATTGAGACGGTTCCAGAAACTACCGTCGTGGCTGACGGTGGAAGATGCAAAGGCAACGGCCCAACTCGCAACAAAACCAAGCATAACGCCGGCGGCGAATTTCTTCATTTCGCGATTGTTCTCCCCAGACCCTTTGGCAGTTCGTTTAGCAAAATTACGTATCTGGCGCAAAATCGTTACATCCCGAATTGGGTGAAATAGGAAGGCAACGCTTAAGTAATATCGCTGTAACCCTACTGAAACCCCGCGTACCCGGCTTTATTGCCGCTGCCGAGGCCTACCCGCCACCCGCAACGTCGCAAAGTGTAGAACATTTGCAGAGCAAGGTAAACATGACGATTTATGGCCAAAAAAGGTGCTTTCAAAGACCTCAGGATTGAATGGGCGCGCGCGCCGATGCCATGATCAATCCCCGCCTGGCCATTGGCGAGAACCCGTATGTCCATCTACGAGCAGGTCCTCACGTTTATCCACAGGCCTGAAGATAAATCGTTCGAGCAGGTCGCGCTGGAGGTTTTTCGTCATCAATTCGAAACAGTTAGGGCGTACCGGAGCTACTGCGAGGACAGGGGCGCCGCGCCTGATTCAGTGCGCAGCGTTGACGAGATTCCGGCGGTGAGCAACGTCGCTTTCAAGTATGTCGACCTGGCGATGGAGGGTGCAGCGGAATCGCCCGCTGTGGCGATTTTTCTCACCAGCGGGACCACGCAGGGGCGCGAGCGGCGCGGGCGTCATATCGTGGCGCGGCCCGACGTTTATCGCGCGTCGGCAATTGCTCATCTGCGCACGATGCTGTTTCCCGACGCGCGCCGGATGGCGATGCTCGCGATGCATCCGACGGCCGATGCGATGCCGGAGTCGTCATTGTCGGCGATGATCAGCTGGAGTGTCGAGGAGTTCGCGACGGGTGCGCGTTTGGCGGCCGCGTTGCGCGACAGAGTCAACGTTGCGGCGGCGATTGCGTTTCTTGGCGAATGCGAGGCCCGTCGCGAACCGGTTTGTATCATGGGGACGACGGCATCGTTCGCGGCGCTGTTTTCTGCACTGCGCGATGGCGGAATGAAACTTCAGCTCGCACCGGGTTCGCGAATGATGGACACAGGCGGGGCGAAAGGGCAGGCCCTGCCGATGCAAGCGTCGGCGATGATCGCGCGGGCGGGCGAAACGCTCGGGATCGCGCCTGCGATGGTCATCAACGAATACGGGATGACGGAATTGTGCTCGCAGCTTTACGACGCGACGTCGTTCAACTGCGCGGGCGTGTCGGATGTGCAAGAGAGGTTTAAAATCCCGCCGCCGTGGCTGCGGGTGACGGCAGTTGATCCGGTCACGACGCGTCAGATGCCGGACGGAGAAATCGGGCTGCTGACGTTTTTCGATCTCGCTAACGTCGGATCGGTGTCCGCGGTCATGACGGAGGACCTGGGCTTCGTCGAGCGCGGGCGGGTGCGCGTGCTTGGTCGAGCGGCGGGCGGAGAAATTCGCGGCTGCGCGCTCGGGATCGGACAATTCTCGGAGGTGTCGTGATGAGCGCGAGTACGGCCGCCGCGGCGCGCGCGCAGAGAGAAAGTGTCGGTCCGAGTGCGGAGCGGATGTGCGACGCGCTCGCGCGGACATTCGCTCTCTGGAGGAGTCGCGATTACGCGCGACGACAGGACGCGATCGCGGCGATCGCGCATTCGGCGGGATATTCTGTCGCGATGCTCGAGAACTCCATCGATGCGCTGCTGAAACCGTTCAACAGCGATGCGTTGAAGTTGATGGCGGGCACGGCGGCCCGCCTCACGTCGAACGTCAAGCGGCCGAAGACGGTTGGATTTATCGTTGCGGGAAATGTCGCGGGCGCCGGAATCCATGAGATTGCCATCGCGCTGATCGCGGGCGCGAGAGTGCTGATCAAGACTGCGTCGGCGGAGCCGATATTTTTCGCGGAATTTGCGCGGACGCTTGCCGAGATCGACCGCGAATGCGGCGCGCGTATGGTTGTGCGTCACTG